>JACRMT010000017.1 GCA_016214855.1 Nitrospirota bacterium
ATACATTGTTACAGATTCTCTCGATTACCCTTTTCGAGAAAATGTCTTTACAACAAGCACTTCAGACTATAGAAGAAAGATCAAATATGTTAGACAGCCAAAACCAGTTGAATTTATTCAGTTCTTAACCGGACACTAGTGCTGAGGTATTTATTATAATAATAGATGGATCTTATACCGATCAAGATCGAACACGGCGAGGCTAAAGCATGGGAACTCGTCTGTGGGCTTTCCCGCGCTGATGTTTCAAAGAGGACCGGGACGGTTTATCATGAAAAGGCCGAGGCCTATATTCTCAGATCCTATGGTATTGATTTTCATGTAAATCCCTGCGAGATGCTGATCGCCTGCCCCTCGAACCCTGACTCGTTCTTCCTCGGAAAGCTGAATGATTTCTTCAGAATGGCAGTACTCTGGTATATGTCCAATGCCAAGGATATCCCTCCGACCGGAAAGCTGATACGCCCGACAGATGTAAAAGGCGGTCACCGCTTCACCACCGGAACCCATGTACTGCCGGTCGACATGATCGCCGAGAGATTCGCACATGACAGCGAAGGCTTTATCAGCAAGGGTCGGGAATATGGCGCAGAGGTCGTTGCAGGCTATGGAGACGCCTATCTGCGCTTTTATCCGCTGCCCCGTGTTCCGGTCACCATGATCCTCTGGCTTGAAGATGAGGAGTTCCCGCCGCGGGTTGACCTCTTCTTTGACTCAACCTGTGAGTTTCAACTTGCCCTTTCCGACGTTGTCTGGGCAGTCGCCATGATGACCTGCGTGGTCATGATCGATGGCTGACAGGACCGTATTGCCGGACAGGTATGCACCGTGATGATCAGGGTGCTCATATCGCTTTTCATGGCGGGCTGCCTCTTCCCTTCACCCTATGCTCAGGCAACGGAACCGCAAACCGCTGCCGTTAATTTTCTCCGCACCAAGTATCATAAGATCGAGGCGAAGTTACAGAAAAACTCTTTCAACATGCCTCTCTATATAGAATCGCGGGAAGAAGAATTCAAGGCAGCCGTAGATGTTTACGGCATTGTAGATCATCCTTTCGAGATGGTAAGCCGTATGCTCGAAATACCGGCAAACTGGTGTGACATCGCACTGCTTCATATCAATGACAAAGCCTGTACCTATACGAAATCTGATAACACATGGCTCGTGACCCTCTATAGCGGCCGCAAGTTCTATCAGCCGCCTGAGGATGCGCATCAGCTGAACTACGTTTTCCGGGTCAGGACTCAGCAGCATGATTATCTTGCCCTGCAGCTCAATGCGGCTCAGGGTCCTCTCAGCACAAAGGACCACTGGATCAATGCCGAAATAATACCACTGGATAAGGACAAGACGCTCATACATCTCAGCTATGCATTCGGATACGGCCGTCTCGGACGCATGGCCATGAAGACTTACTTTGCAACGATCGGCCGCAGCAAGATCGGATTCAGCGCTGTCGGCACTGATGACCATGGCAATCCGGTGTATGTGGGCGGCATAAAAGGCGCGATCGAGCGCAATGTCGTTCGGTACTACTCGGCAATACTGGCATATCTTGATTCGCTGAAATTTCCTGCTGACCAGCAGTTCGAAAGACGCATCAGCCGTTGGTATGATCTGACCGACCATCATAAAAAACAGCTCCATGAGCTCGAAAAAGAACAATACCTTGCCAATAAAAGGCTGGAGCTGAAAAATCAGATGCTGCTGAAGAAAGCTGCGGCACAGGAAGTGACGCGAAAACTGTAAAAAAGACGTACACCGGCATACGATCCGTTCTCGGCACGGTCAGCCGGATTCCTCCGCAGCAATGCTATCGCTGCAGTTCATAATTTCTTCGCTGAAGCATCTGTCCCGCCTGCTCCCCCCCACCACAGGATGTCGATTAACCGGATACATCTCAATTATTGTTTGACAGGCGATCTGACTTGAGGGAAAATGGAACAAGAGAAAGCACACATTGCCTGAGTGTGAGCACCAAGGGCAGGCTGAAGGAGGGAGGAGATGGAACAGCAGGAGCTTTTTGAGAAGATGAAACTGGCTATCGATAGAGAATATGAGGCCTATCTGCTCTATAAGGATATTGCAGAGAACAGTGGGGAACCGGAACTCAGGGTCATCTTCGACCGCATTGCCAGTGAGGAATATGAGCATCGTGAAATTATATTGAAGCGGTATAAGATTCTGAAAAAATTGATTGACTGAAGGCGGGCCGCTCCGGCGCGGCACGAACGCATCAAATGCTCAGGATATCCGACGTCGTATATCTGCTCGCTATATAAAGCGGAAGCCTGGGGTGGACTACCTTCCGGTGTGTTGCAATGGCCAGTGACGCCTTGTTATTCTGTTCCGAGAGATGCGCCAGGCAGGCCCACTTCAAATTCCTCTGTGATGCGGCCCTGAGCAGCTCTGCGGCTTCGAGATTCGAAAGATGGCCTTCAGGCCCCCTGATCCTTTTTTGGAGAAAAGCGGTATAGGGCCCTCTTGCAAGCATGTCAGGATCATAATTGCTCTCGATAAAGACTGCATCAAGCGTGGCTATCACATCCTCAAGCCCGTCAAAGGCATGCCCCAGATCAGTCATGATACCCAGACGTTTATTGCCGGATGTTATGACGAATGCGGCCCCGTCTGCAGTGTCGTGGGGTGTTGGGATTGCATGAACAGTCACCTGTTCAAAATTGATCACGCCGTCAGACTGAAAGAGCCGGACATCATGCAGCTTGCCCAGAGGATGCCGCTTGACCGATATATCGAGGGTCTTTTGTGTTACATACAGCGGCAGACCATATTTCCTCTGGTAGATACCTGCGTATCTGATGTGGTCTCCATGGTCGTGGGATATGATCACCGCATCGACATCGCGGATATCCCGGCCCTGAGCTGCAAGCTTCTTTTCCGCCTGAACACCATTTATGCCTGCATCGATAAGGAGCTTGACGCCGCCTGTTTCGACATAGATGCAGTTGCCGTTGCTTCCTGATTGCAGTGAAAATGCCAGCATCGTAATTCCCGGCCGCCTCCTAAAGAGAGACTACGGTATTCCCTCCCAATTCTTCTGCCCTGCGAAGTGCTGCGTCAAGCTTTTTTATCAACCCGTCCTTGAACACCGAGTCAACAGGAAAGCTCGCTACGCCGATACTATATGTGATCATTCCGTTGGGCTGACTCTCAGACTCCCCGTCAAATCTGAGATTGCCGAGAGATCTCAGCAGTCTTTGCGCTGCAAAGACACCCCTCTCCTTATCGATGCCGGGAAGTATGAGGATAAACTCCTCTGCGCTGAAACGATACAGCCTGTCGCACATGCGGATACTGTATGCAAGGGTCTCTCCGGTCTTCCTGATGAGTTCATCGCCGCGCGCTGTCCCGTGGACCTTATGAAATTTTTTCAGGGAATCAACCGTGATCTTTACCAGCGACAGCGGCCTTCCATACCGTTCAGAACAGGGGATATCGATCTCGATATCATCATTGAACTTCTGCCTGTTATAACAGCCGGTAAGCTGATCCCTGACCGTTGCAGCATCAAGCGAGGACAGAAGGGACAAAAAATCCATCACCATGGCAAGTTCACCGGCGATGAGCTCTACCATGGCAAGGTCCTCGCGATGCAGCGCGTTCGGTTCCGACGAAAAGAGATAGATAAAGCCGCTCACCCTATCCCGCGTGATCACCGGGCTGCAGAGGAGCGACTGGGGCTTTTCTCCGGGGAAGAGCTCGGATATCCGGCACTGTTCAGGCCCGAAAAATATCCCCTCCCGGGCAAGGGCAAATTGTCTCATGAGAGGCATGTCCGATCCGTAATCAGACTCCCCGACCGTTCCCTGAATGCCGGCCGGAACAAGGAGCGAAGTCCCATCATCGCTGCTCAGGAAAATTATGCAGCCTGCCGGATCAAATATCCGGGAAAGCTCCCCGGCATAGATGCCTGCCAGTTCAGGCAGTTCCGGCCGCGTGACGGCTTTTTCCCGGACAGCAGGTATCAGTGATGCAATATCGCGCCACCTGCTTATCTCTCTATCAGGCATACATCCTCTTTTTCATCGCCTGTTTATTATACGTGAACGCAATGAAAATCTACCCGATCGGAAGGAGAGGATCATACAAAACAGACAGAGTTATTGCCCTTATCTACAGGCAGCCTTTAGTCAGTTATTTCAGCAGAACGCGCCCTTCAGGCGGGTGCAGAATATTCCCTGCACCCGCTCTGTACTATCATCAGAAGGGCCCTGGTTAGCTGCAGTTCTCCTCTACCTGGCTTTCCACTGATAGGCATGCGGCCAGCCGGCAGTATTGGAAGAGACCTCGGTGTGGCAGATATGGCAGGCATTTCTCTGTTTTGGCGCTGCGCCGCCGTGCGTCTCTGCAAACTCTGAAAGGCCGTCGCCCCGGGAGCTCCTATGGCACGCGCCGCAGCTGCCGATGGTCTTTGCCTTTCCCTGATACTGTATCGCCTGATAATTATCAGAGGGCTGATCGGTCGGGACCATGGCATGAGGGCTTCCGTGACAGCTTGCACAGAAAAGATTGCCGTGTCCCTTTGCATTTCTGTATAAGACTGAACCGGTGTTGACCCCGCTGACATTATGGCAGGACAGGCACGTCGGTTCTGACACCCACGGCACCCTTCCTTTGGTAATCGAATCCGCAACCTGCTGCATACTGCCGTGGCAGGCAGTGCAGTTTCCGTCCTGAGCAGTATGCGCAGTGCTCCTGTTGCATTTCGTGACAGTCCCCGGGTGACAGTCATAGCAGGAAGCCCCTCGCGAAGCATGCGAATTGTGTATAGCGTAAGAAAGATACTTACCGGAAGATCCCGGCCCGCTCCTGCCCAGGACAGGACTGCCGTGGCAATTCTCACAGAGAACAGGTTTCTGCGTCATGAGCGACGTCCCATGCAGCTGGTCATGCCTTTGGAGCAGGTCATTGAAGGGGTCTGCTCCATGGCATTTCTGGCAGTTTATTTCGTCTGACGTCGGAACCGTCGCGCGGGTCGTTGCAAGAACTTTCCCTGATGCATCTCTAACGTTTATCTCTGCCACCTGATAGGGATTCCATTTTCCATCATCCTCAACAGGGGTCACCGGGATGCCGTCAGCCGCAAAATGATCTCCCTTTGCCAGCATCTGACCGGACAGTCCGTTATGAACGCCGGGGTCAACGAGATTGAGTCCTTTATCAATGGTCAGGTCAACGCCAAACAGCAAGAGGGCATTGCTCCAGAACTGGGAAAAGATCGCGCCAAAGGAATCCTTTTTGCCGGAAGAATAGGTATTGTTCACTATCCGGTAGTCGACCGTTATCCCGCCGACAACGATCCTGGGAGGGTTGCCCTTCTGCACAACCTGGGCTACAAGATTATTGTAGGGCGGCAATATCACTGCCGTATCATACGTCGGATTAAGACAGTGCATCCCCAGATCATTCCAGGCGAAGACCACATATTCGCCTGTTACTGCCGGGGGGACTGCCCCTGATCCGCCGGGTTCATTCTCTTTGCCGCCGCACCCAAACAGGACGAATGAAAAAAGAAACAACAGACAGACATATGGCGCACACCGATACATAACAGACATTCCCTTCATGCTATCTCCTTCATAACGTAATTATCGTAAAATCGTAACATAAAATTTGATCTGTAGAGTTAAATCAGTTTAATGCATGTGAATCTGCAAAACAGACCGGCCTGCGGAGCAGGAAAGGAACCTGGCAAGGGACAAGAAAACCGGATGAGGCTGCCGGCTTATAAAAACCTATCTCTCGGCCCTTACAAGAAAACGGTATTTCCCATAACTGAGGATCACGCCCACAGGGGTGATCTCTTCAAGAAACAGCCCATCCTCCATATTGTATCCTTCAGACATGATCCGGCCGTTTATGCTTACCAACCGGGAATCCTTCCTGTACAGGTGGGAAGTGATCCTGATCTCCGGAAGATCTTTCCTTATTGCAAGAGGCAATTGTTTAAGCTCTGCAAGAGACCCGGCAGGATCGATCCCGGCCGGAACTTCTGCCGGCGTACCCTGCGGCCTTTTCATTGCACTGGCCGGTCTCTCTGCCCCTGTCTGTTCGGGGACAGTGCGGTGTTTTTCCGGTACGGTCACAGACTTGCCTGTCTTCACTGCCCCTGCCTGTTTCTGCTCCTTTGCCGTGACCTTTATATCTGATACCCTCTCCTCCCGGGCAGGAGATCGGGGCGTTTGGACCGATGGAGATGCCAGCGGCTGCGCAGGCAGCTGAGAAGCCTCATGAACAAGGCCCTTTGCAGCAGGAACAACAGGAGGCCGCATCAAGGATGGCCCTTTGAGAAAGGCAGCAACCCCATATGCTGCAGCAACTCCCAGCAGGACTGCAACTGCAGCAACGAGCGTTTTCTTCGGACCGGCAGGAACCGGATCAACGTTCCGCTCAGGCAGAGGCTCGGCTGCTGCCGCTTCAGGCCTTTCTGCCTGCTTACGCAAAGCTGTTTCCAGTTCGCGCTGCTTGCCTGATCTTTTCAGCTGGTCAAGAATGAACGACATTGCAGTCAGCCCTTTTGACGGCCGGCCCCTGGCCGGGATGCCTTGCGCTGAGACGCATCCGGAGGACCGATCTTTTCCAGTATTATATACTGCCCTGTCCAGCGGGATCGGATATCTGAGATATCAACCTCTTTCTCTGCATCGCCTATTCCGAGCAGCGCCTTTTCGTTCCTTACGGCCTTCATTACCACAAACAAACTTCCCCCGACAGTATCCGAAAGTCTCAGAACTGCGGGGAGCGGCAAAACCCAT
Source organism: Nitrospirota bacterium (assembly GCA_016214855.1). Taxonomy (NCBI): domain Bacteria; kingdom Pseudomonadati; phylum Nitrospirota; species Nitrospirota bacterium. Next base: position 6,780 of record JACRMT010000017.1, read on the forward strand.
AGGTCACGTCCGGTTTCCCGGCGGTCCACGCATCGCAGATCGAACAATTCCATGTCAGGACAGAACGTATCTTCCGTCAGGGGACCTGAGGAATTATATGACAGCCCTTTCATTTCCAGAAGACCTTTGTACGCAGCATCCCTGCTTCGTTCCAGTTCAAGCCCTGCCGGCCACCAGACCGCGTGAGAGTCAGCGGATAATGCTGCTGCTTCGCGGTGTGCAGTCAATGGTGCCGCTTTCGGTGCAGGACCATCGTGTCTCGCAAAAAAAAGCAGGGCAGCCAGCATCCCGAATGCCGCACCCCCTGCCGCCCATCGAAGGCGGGGCAGGTTCTCCGGAAGTCTTCTGGAGCGCGTCTCCTGCAATACTTCACGCCCCGCTGCGATAAGGGTCGCACGGGTGACAACTTTTTCCTTTTTCATACAGGCACCCAACAGCGCTCTGTCGCAGACCACATTGATAAGCCTCGGCACGCCGCGGCTCATCCGAAAGAGCGCTCTCATCGCAGACGGAGCAAATACTCTGTCCTTTGCCCCTGCCAATGTCATCCGATGGCTGACATAGGCAGAGACATCCTTTGCTGACAGCGGACCTAAATGGTAGCGTGCCGTGATCCGTTGAGACATCTGTTCGAGCTCAGGTTCTGCCAGCTTATCCCTCAGTTCAGGCTGACCGAGCAGTATGATCCTGAGGAGCTTGCAATCCGCTGTCTCAAGGTTGGTCAAGAGCCTCAGATGGTCTATGACATCAGACGACAGATACTGTGCTTCATCAATAATCAGAAGGGCTTTATGCGCACGGGCGTGGACTGCAAGAAGGTGAGCGCTGATCAGGTCAAAAAGCTCCTTGGTGCCGGCCGCTGCCGGTGGATGCTCAATGCGGAACTCCTCGCAGATAGAAACAAGCAGTTCCTGCACCGTGAGCTTGGGGTTCATAAGAAAGGCAACATCAACATCAGCAGGCATCTGATCAAGAAGCAGACGGCAGAGGGTTGTCTTGCCGGTGCCGACCTCCCCGGTGATCAGGACAAAGCCCCAGTCATCTGCAACACCATACATGAGATGCGCCATTGCTTCCCAGTGCTGCCGGCTCATATAAAGGTACCGGGGATCAGCAGCAAGGGAAAAAGGTTTTTCTCTGAGACCAAATGCTTCGCAGTACATGATCAGCCTGCCGACTGCCCTGCTGCGCTCACGCTGTCTCCGCCATATTCGGCTGTCATGTAAGGATTATACCAATTTTTGTTCTCGGCAAAGGGGATTTATGGCCACGGGAATGTTCCCTGCCGGAGATCCTCCGGCTCGTCCTTAACTCCCGGCATCTTCAGCTTCCCTGTCACGCTTGACATCGCCCGCTCCAGTCTGATAAAAGTACTTTGCGGGTTGATCCCGCAACATTTGCAGCTGACAACAACAAAAAATAGAAGAAGGCAGAAGGCACATCTCATGAACACCCTTGAAGAATATATTCTCGTAGTCGATGATGAAGAATCTATCCGCGTGTACCTCTCTGCACTGCTCAGGAAACACGGCCTGCCTGTCATTGCCTGCGAAAGCGCCGAGGAGGCGCTGGCCTATATACGGGATGAGCCGATCACGGTTGTGCTGACCGACATCAAGATGCCCAATGTCTCGGGCCTTGAGCTCCTTCATGAGATCCGCCAGCTGAACGCCGAAATACCGGTCATCCTGATGACCGGCAATGCTGACCTCGATATCGCCATTGAAGCAGTCAATAAGGGCGCTCTGAGCTTCCTGACCAAGCCCCTTAACCGGGAATATCTGATCAACGCCATTAACCGGGGGTTGGAACGCCGCCGGCTGATCGCGTCGGAAAAAAATTATCTGATCAACCTCGAAGATACCGTTCTCCGCAAGACCCGCGAGCTGGAAGATACCGCCATGATGGCTACAAACCTGAGCCTGGAGCTGATTCAGCGCCTCTCATCAGTTGCCGAAGCAAGGGACAGTTATACCGGCGCTCACATCGCCAGAATCGGCAATTACTCTAAACGCATTGCCGGGCAGATGCATATGTACAGGGAGTTTGTCGAAATCATTGGTGTTGCGAGCTCATTGCATGATATCGGAAAGATCGGCATTCCTGACAAGGTGCTCTTAAAAAAAGACGTGCTTACGAAAGAGGAACATGAGATCATAAAAGAACATACGGTCATGGGTCATGAGATACTCTCCGGCTCATCACATCCCACGATCCAGATGGCAAGTTCCATTGCACTGCATCATCATGAGCAGTGGGACGGCAAGGGATATCCCAGCGGTTTAAAGGGCACGAAGATCCCCATCGAAGCGAGGATCGTCATGCTTGCCGATCATTATGATGCACTCAGAAATGTGCGGCCGTATAAGCGTGCATTCAGTCATGAGGAAACATGCCGCATTATCGTAGAGGGTGACGGCAGGACCACTCCCGAGCATTTCGATCCTGAAGTGCTGGCCGTATTCGCCGAAATAGCGCCTCAGTTTGAGGAGATATTCATTACCTATCAGACATGATGTCAGAAGAGTGAAGGGTCATGAGACAGGCAGTGCCTGCCTCAAGGCATCAACAGCCTGATAGATATCCGCAAGCAGGGTCTCCGCATCCCGCTTCTTCATGTCGATCTCAAAACCGTCAGGCAGGAATTTCATGCGGCCCTGCCATGCCCCGTGCAGGTTAAAGACCATCTCCGGCTGAACAGGCGTGTCAGGGGAAAATACCACTCTCACCCTGTCCTGGACCGACTGTATCTTCAGCGTCATAAGCTCCCGTGCTGCCAGTTTCAGCCTCATGACCGCAAGCAGATGGGATACTTCCTGCGGCGCCTGACCGAACCGGTCCCTCAGTTCCGCCGCAAGCTCCTCCATATTTTTTTCCGTTTTCAGGGATGAGATGCGGCGGTACAGGCCCATTCTGATCATCACATCCTCAACATAGGTCTCGGGTATGAATGCCGAGATATTGAGGTCAATCACCGGATCTATCTCTTCCCTGATATCTTCGCCCCTGAGTTCGGCAACAGCCTTTTCAAGCATCTCGATATACAGGTCAAAGCCGATCTCATGGATATGACCTGACTGCTCAGGCCCAAAGATATTTCCGGCTCCGCGGATCTCGAGGTCCTTCATCGCAAGCCTGAATCCTGCGCCGAGATAACTCATCTCCTGCAGGGCCTGGAGCCGCTTCTTGGCCTCGTCGCTCATCAGCGATTCTCCGGGGATGATGCAGAAGGCATATCCTCTGAGGTTGCCTCTTCCGACCCTTCCCCTGAGCTGATACAGATCGGCCAGCCCCATCTTGTCAGCCCTGTTGATGATGATCGTGTTCGCCCTGGGGATATCCAGCCCTGATCCGATAATGGATGTCGAGAGCAGGATATTGATATCCATCTCAAAGAACCGGTGCATGATATCCTCAAGCTCCCTGTCCGGCATCTGTCCGTGCGCAATGGCAAGCCGTGCCTCAGGTACAAGCATCTGAATGCGCTGGCCTATCTTGTAGATATCGCTGATCCTGTTATGCACGAAAAAGACCTGCCCGTTCCGCTCGAGTTCCCTGCTTACGGCATCCTTTATCAGCTTCTCATCATATATCGTCACGGTCGTCCTGACCGCAAGCCTCTCCTCAGGCGGTGTTTCGATCACACTGATCTCACGGATGCCGGAGAGCGCCATATGGAGGGTGCGCGGAATGGGCGTTGCGGTCATGTTCAGCACATCCACACTGCGCGCAAGCTCCTTGATCCTCTCCTTCTGGCCGACGCCGAATTTGTGTTCTTCGTCAACGACCAGGAGGCCGAGAGCGTTGAATGCGAGTTTTTTGGAAAGAAGGGCATGCGTGCCAATCACAATATCCACTTCTCCGGAAGAGATCGCCTTCATGGTGTCATTGATCTCCTTGCGCGACCTGAACCTGCTGACATGGTCGATCCTGATCGGAAATCCGGAAAACCTTTCCCTGAAATTGCGATAGTGCTGCTCTGCAAGGATCGTCGTCGGCACCAGCACTGCCACCTGCCGGTTATCGTACACTGCCTTGAATGCAGCGCGCATTGCCACCTCGGTCTTGCCGTACCCCACATCTCCGCAGAGGAGCCTGTCCATCGGTTTTTCCGACTCCATATCCCGTTTGATATCGGCTATGGCGGTCAGCTGATCAGGAGTCTCTTCATACGGGAAAAAGCCGTCAAACTCCCGGTGGAGCTCAGTGTCAGGGGTAAAGGTAAAACCGCGGGCGACCTTCCTGCCCGCATAAAGAGCAACAAGTTTTTCGGCCAGTTCATGGACCCTTTTCCGGGCCCGCTCTTTTTTCTTTTCCCAGGTCTTTCCGCCCAGCTTGTCCATGTTCGGGACAACGCCCTCTTCTGAACGGTATTTGGAGAGCGCCTCGATGTTCTGGATAGGGATGTAAAGTCTGCCGTCCTGATACTCAAGCTGCATCAGCTCAAGTTCTGTCGAGCCGCTCTGCCTTCTGACGATGCCGGAGAATTTGCCTACGCCGTGGTCACGATGAACAACAAAATCGCCCGGCACTATATCATCGAGTGAGGCGAGAAGATTTGCGACCTTGGACCGCTTCTGCTGGCGATACACGCGGCGCTCGCCAAAGATCTCCCGTTCGGTGAGGATAAGCAGCCCTTCAACATGAAGACCGGAAGACAGCCTGCCTTCCGTAACCGAAAGCCTGCCCTCAAATGCAGCCAGTTCCTGCAAGGCAACACGCGGCAGGCCGATCTCCTGCTCCCTGAAAAGATCGCGCAGCCTTTCTGCCTGACCCTCGGAAGGCAGTATGATCATCACTCTCTGTTCCTTCGCGATCCCTGCAATGATCCCGGGCAAAGACTCGAGGCTCTTCCGCTCCTCCGGCAGGATACCAAGACCGCTCACCGAAACAAGTCCTGCATCGACCTGACGCATGACCGGCAGATCTGCCTCAGGAGCTTCGTCCGGCAGGACCCCTGCTTCAAAGGAATACCGGGAGAGGAATGTTGTCTGTTGGGGAAGAGCCTCTTTCTGATCAGGCGAAAAGAGACAGTACCAGCGCCTGTCACCGGCAATATCCTTGAATCCCCAGCTCAGTTCAGGCTCCTGCGCAGGAAAGATGGTAATATCGTCAACGTCTTTGATTGACTTCTGGCTTTCGAGATCGAACATCCTCAGCTGCTCAATCTCGTCGCCGAAGAACTCAATGCGGACAGGATATTCTGACGTTGAAGGAAACACGTCGATGATCCATCCCCGCTGACTGTATTGCCCCTTCTCCGTTACCATGGAGGCAGTCCGGTATCCAAGGTCTATAAGAGCCTGTTCAAAGGCCTGCCGGTCCTGCTGCGCCTTAAGCCTTACCCTGAGCAGCTGCTCATCCAGCAGTTCCCGGTCCCAAAACCCTGCATGCAGGTTCTGAAACGATGTGACAAGGGAATCCTCCGGCTTCAGGCTGAGGATGATCCCGGCACGCTCACCGGCAAACTCAGGCCCCTCTGCCTCAGGCATGAAGAGCACCTTCCTGCTGAAACAATCAACACCCTCCCCTTCATCCCCTCCCCTCAAGGGAGGGGCAGTATTATTACCCTCTCCCGCCGTGGGAGAGGGCGAGGGTGAGGGGAATGCATTTATGAACTCCTTCTTTATCAGAAATAACTGCGCGTAGAAATCAATATCCTTTTTCAGTGCCTCTGCGCTCTGGCTGTCCTTCTCGATAGCAACAAAGGGGCCGGGCGCAAGGGCAAGCAGAAGCGCAGCAGATGATCCGGTGAGATTATAGACGCGGGCATTCCCCTCAAGGAAAGGCAGGAATCTCTTGTTCAGCAATGAATGGAGGTTCAAGGATGCTACGCTGACTCTAAGATCTTCTCTATGATCCGGGTGGTTGAAAGCCCTCTGACATAAGGAAGGCTGCGGGTCTCTTTTGCAATGTCCGAGCCGACGATATCCTCAGGCTTCCAGTCACCGCCTTTCACGAGTACATCAGGCATCACTGCCCTGATAAGATTGTACGGCGTCTTCTCGCGGAAGATCACGACATGATCGACTGAAGCAAGGCCCGAGAGGACCTCTGCCCTGTTCTTTTCGGAATTGACCGGTCTGCCCGGCTTGATGCCGGAAACAGACGCATCAGAATTAAGCCCGACAATAAGGACATCGCCCAGCTTCTTCGCCTGCTTCAGATACCGCACATGACCGGCATGAAGGATATCAAAACAGCCGTTCGTAAAGACGATCTTCCTGCCGTCCTTCCTGAGCCTGTCGCAAATCTTTTTTATGCCCTGCCTGTCCTGTATTTTTTTCATGGAGTCCTCAAGGTGTTGCAATGGTTTTCTTCACCCCCCCTCCTTACCAAGAAGAGGGTTCGATTCCTTCCGCTGTCGCCAAAAGTTGCAATGGTTTTCTTCAACTCCCCTCCTTACCAAGGAGGGGTTGGGGGAGGTTATGACAAAATGCCTATTCAAACCCCACCTCGCCTCCCCTTGGTAAGGGGAGGGATAACCCCACTCGGGATGAATAGAGAAGTCACGCTGACCCTCTCTGAAATTATCTGCCATAGCGGCAGAACTATGCCTGCATCTCCTTCAGCCTGGCGAATGCCTTCTCCAGGATCGAACGGTCGCCCCGGTAGCTGATCCTTTCAAAGGCACTGTCAAATGAAACCCATTCAGCCATTTCAACCTCTGCATCATGGTCTGAGGTCTCGCCCTTCACATACTCCATGAGATAAAAAGAGACCGACTTCCTGCATTTCGTATTCTCATCTTTGATATAGTACCAGTAGCTGATGTCTCCCAGTTTATCTACGATCCTGCCGGTCAGACCTGTCTCTTCCCTGACCTCCCTGACCGCAGTCATCTCAGGCGTTTCTCCCTTATCAATAATGCCCTTTGGCAGGCACCAGGTCTTGCCGCCTTTGACAGAGACCAGGGCGATTTCAGTGCCGCCCGGGGTCCTCCTGAAGATTACCCCTCCGGCAGATGTCTGCTTGATCAGCGAAGCGGGTTTTATCATCCCTGACCCTCTTCGCTTACCGCCTGCATAATGTCCTGCCGCAGCCGCAAAGGTTTCATCGCCGGGTTCACACAGCCGAGCTTCACAACTGCCTGCACCAGACGTTCGTTGGTTGCATCGCGCCTGATCTCATGCCTGAAGCTTATGGATGCAGGACCGACCCGGTCAACAACGGTCTCTATGGCAAGGACATCGCCGTATCTTCCCGGTGAAAGGTATTTCAGGGATGCCTCGGCAACGACAAAAAAGATCTTGTCGTCAATAAGCTGCTTCATGCTTATGCCCTTTGATTCAAGGAACTCGGTCCGGGCCCGCTCGCAGTATTTCAGATAGTTCGCATAATAGACGACATTGCCGCAGTCAGTATCTTCATAATAGATCCTGATCCTGAGAATATGGGCCATGCTCAGAACGTCTTCCCGGTAATAAGCCTGACAATATCATTGTAAAAGGCAAAGGCCATAAGACTGAGCAGCAATACCAGCCCGATCTTCTGGGAGATGATGATCACCTTGTCGCTGAGCGGCTTTCTCCTGATCGCTTCAATGCCCATAAAAAGGATATGCCCGCCGTCGAGCACCGGGATCGGCAGCAGGTTCAGCACGCCCAGATTGATACTGATAACAGCCATAAAGGTGAAGAAACTCATCGCCCCGTGGCTCGCCTGCTGGCCTGCCATCTGAAATATCATGATCGGGCCGCCGATCGTGTCGGCAGGAATGATCCGCTGAACCAGCTTCACCATCGAAACCAGGGTCAGCACAGAAATATCCCATGTCCGAGAAACAGCAAGGGAAAAGGCGTTGACAATGCCTGTCTGCTTCACCTCAGTCCTGCCCGAAGGGGTTATCCCGATCAGGCCGACCTCTTTATCCTCGCCGAAAAGGTTCTTGACCACCTTCTTCTCCGGCCGCACCATAAGGGTAAGGATGCTTCCGCCTCTGTCGATTTTGATGGCCAGCTCTCTACCCGGCTGCTCATGGATCATCTCTGTCATCTCATCCCATCTGATGATCTGCCTTCCATCGACCTCAATGACCCGGTCCCCTTTCATGATCCCCTGCTGTGCAGCAGGAGAATTGGGCGTGATATCACCGACCTCGGCGAGCATGTACGGCACACCGTTCATGAACACCAGAAAGAAGATCAGCACGGCAAAACAGAGGTTGAAGAACGGCCCGGAAAAAACAACGGAAAACCGTTTCCAGATCGGCTGAGAATTGTACGCCCGGTGTTTTTCTTCTTCAGGAATAACCTCCTCCTCTTCAGGCGTGTCGGACTGGCCTAACATCTTCACATACCCGCCAAGAGGAAATGCGGAGAGAAGGTATTCTGTCTCGCCGTATTTCTTGCCGATCAGTTTCGGACCGAAACCCAAAGAGAATTTCAGCACCTTTATGCCAAGGGACTTTGCAAAGATAAAGTGGCCAAGCTCATGCACAAAGATGAGTATGCCTAACAGTACTGCCGCGTATACGAGCATCATTTTTGTATCTCCTTAATAGAAGACCCGGCGGTAAGCCGGGCCCATCGGTCTGCCGCTATCACCCCATCAAGCGAGGGATGCAGAATTACTGCATGCTCCTTGACGGTCTTTCTGATGATCGCGGGAATATCGTTAAATCCTATGTTCCTGTCGAGAAACGCATGCACAGCCACCTCGTTGGCGGCATTGAGCACGGCAGGCATGGTCCCTCCCTGCCGTATTGCTTCGTACGCATATGTAAGGCAGGGGAAGCTGTCGTGATCAGGTTTTTTGAACGTAAGCGATCCGAGCCGGTCAAGCTCAAGCCCCTGCAGCGGGAGATCGAGCCGGTCAGGCCAGGAGAGCGCGTAAGCGATCGGTGCGCGCATGTCAGGCATGGACAGCTGGGCAAGAAAGGTCCTGTCCCTGAACTCTACCATCGAATGCACAATGCTCTGGGGATGGATCAGCACGTCAACATGGTCAGGGGAAAGATCAAAGAGCCAGCAGGCCTCGATAACTTCAAGCCCCTTGTTCATCAGCGTTGCAGAATCTATCGATATCTTCCTGCCCATGGACCAGTTCGGATGTTTAAGCGCATCCTCTGCAGTTATGTCGTCAAGCTCATCCTTTGCCTTGTTCACAAAAGGGCCGCCCGAAGCGGTCAGCACGATCCTCCTGACATCCTCTTTCCTGCGTCCTTCCAGGCACTGATAAACCGCTGAATGTTCACTGTCAACAGGGATGATCCTGACACCGTTCTTCTTTGCCTCAGCCATGACAATGCTGCCTGCCATAACAAGGGCCTCCTTGTTGGCAAGGCCGACATCCTTGCCTGCACGTATGGCAGTAAGGGTCGGCAGCAGTCCGGCAGCGCCGACAATGGCCGAGATCACGATGTCTGCGCTTTCGTAAGCAGCAGCCTGGTTGATGCCGTCAGGCCCGAAAAGGATCTTTGTATTGTTCACCCGCGCAGAAAGCTTTTCCGCCATCTTCTCGTCCTCAACAGCGACCACCTCGGGTTTGAATGCGCTGATCTGATCTTCAAGAAGGTCAATGTTCCTGCCTGCTACAAGCGCAACTGCCCTGTAGTCTGAGCTGTTCCGGGAGATGACATCGAGAGTGCTCTGGCCGATCGAGCCGGTTGAACCGAGAATGGTGATGCGTTTCATATAGCGGATATTATACTAAATGGGCACAGGTTTTATCCTTTCTCCTGCGGGAGCATGCGATACAGAAACGCCGCCAACGTGACTGCTGCCTCTGGTCTTTAATGCACATGTACCCTTCAGTTACAGATAGACAGTCACATGAAGCCCCTCCTTGCCAAGGACCAAAAGTAGGTGCTTTAAGCAGAAGTGGTTAATTTTCAGATACCCCTCCCGACCTCCCCTTGTAAAGGAGAGGTATAATGACCTTGACCGAAGCTTACCAGATTCCGTATCATAATCTTACAAATATCTTACCTCTGAGGGAGATGCACAGGTGCAGACAACAAGACTGTCAAGTAAAGGCCAAATCATAATCCCCAAGGCATTGCGGATGCGGCATCACTGGGAACCGGGGCAGGAGCTTGTGGCTATCGATAGCGGAGACGGTATTCTTCTCAGGCCCACATCACCCTTCCCCGAAACTTCCCTGAAAGCCGTGGCCGCGTGCCTTCCCTACACAGGCAAGGCCAAGACCCTGGAAGAAATGGATGAGGCAATCAGGAAAGGCGCCAGAGATGACCGGCGTTGACACCAATATCATTGTCCGCCTGCTGACCGCTGACGATCCTTCCCAGTCCGCAAAAGCACGCGCCCTGTTCAAGAACCACGATATATTCATATCAGACACGGTCATGCTCGAAACCGAATGGGTTCTGCGGTATGCATATGGTTTTGAGCCGGCTGCCATACAGAAAGCGTTCTTCGACCTCTGCGGCCTGCCCAATGTGGTGCTGCCCCAGCCTCACCGCATGCTGAACGCTCTTCGATGGTTCTCAGAAGGTATGGACTTTGCCGATGCCCTGCATCTTGCTGCAAGTCAGGACTGCCGCACATTCGTCACCTTCGACCAAAAGATGGCCAAGAGAGCGAAAGGCCTCGGTGACTGCAGTGTAAGAGAAGCATAAAGAGGGAACCGGCAAAACCAACTTTCAACCTAATGGGGATGCTTATGCCTGCGCATGATCAGACCTGCATATCTATTCAGGAAATGTCTGCGGGGAAGAAAAGAGAGGACAGGCGGTTTTCGCATGCCGATCCGCTCCAGGAGTTCGGAGATCTCCGGGTCGTCTCCAAAAGAAAGCCCCCTCCGGAGAACTTCAAGACAGTCGGTCTTGCGTTCAGCCTTCAGGAAGACCTTCCCCAGATTGCGATAGTGAAGAGGATTGCCTGGGTCCTGCTCTATGGCCTCACGGCAAAGCGTTACAGCCTCTGATATTCTTCCTCTCTCGGTCGCAATGCAGAGGCCAAGACATGATTTAATGACCGGCGTCTTTTCGATGTTGTATGCTTTTTCAAAACAGGCAAGAGCAGTCAGGAAATTGCCGGTCCGCAGACAGGTCAATCCCTTTTCAAGCAGTTCATTCGCATCATTACAGGCGTTCATTCGACATCTCTATTATAGTACACGTCAACAGTTTAGACCACAGGCAAATTTTCATATATTCGCACAAGTAATGGGATCGCCCTGACGATCCCACATGAAAAGTTTCAATCAGCGCGCCCGCGCGGGGCGCGACGCGTCTGTTCTGATTCATCGTCAAATCCAAAACGAGTTTCAATCCACGCGCCCGCGCGGGGCGCGACGCAAGATGGGAGATCGACGCGACACAATGGCATGGGTTTCAATCCACGCGCCCGCGCGGGGCGCGACTTTCACGAACTGCGCGAAGTCTACCCAGGGGGAGTTTCAATCCACGCGCCCGCGCGGGGCGCGACTCACAAAGGATGTCACCGTTCATGTCCTTGCCGGGTTTCAATCCACGCGCCCGCGCGGGGCGCGACACGGCAACCGATGTATTTTGCAAGACTGAGAAGCGTTTCAATCCACGCGCCCGCGCGGGGCGCGACATCTAAGCTATAACTACTTAAAACAAAACATTAAAATACAGCCTTTTTGCGAACGTGCATCTTTTGCATTCAGGAACCTTCATGTTTTCAAAGAGCAATTTGTAAAACCCTTTAATTCTAAACGCTATCTTTCTATCTGCGAACCTTCCGGCAAAACTCTGTACATTATAGGTTCGCGCCTAAGGCGACTACTTCTGGCGACCCGCTCAAATGAATAAAGGGCCTTCCTGATCGAACGGCTTATTTGCACCAACATGCTCAACTTTGTGCTTCCAGTTCGATCCAAGATAATAAAATCTCAGGCTGTCCTTCTCCTTGCTTATCTCAGATTCCAGTCGCTCCTTCAGCACAGTCCATTGCGCAGGATCAACAATACATTCAAACACCGACTTTTGCACCCTCTGCCCGAAGTCCTCACACGCCCGCGCAACTCTTCGGAGACGGCGCTGACCTCCATCATCAGACGTAGCCACATCATAACTGACTATCACAAACATAGTGTCCCCTCACTTCCATATAAAAGACGGATAACCATCTATATCTCCCCTCAGATAACGCGCCATTAACAGCGCCTGAGCATAGGGGAAAAGTCCAATTGCAATCTTCTCCTTAAGAAATGGGTGCTCAATCTCCTCCTGCTTACGCTTCTGATAGGCAACAAGAACCGTTTTTCTCGTCTCATCATCCATCAGCACTGCCCCTGATTCTTTTTTTGTAAATCCCTTGGCCTGCACCTGGCAAAGGTTAATCAACGAAAGCGTAAGCCGATCCACCAAAAAAGGCCGAAACTCCTCCATGATGTCGAGCGCCAACCCATAACGTCCCGGACGGTCCCTGTGCAGAAAGCCGACTGCCGGGTCAAGACCGACAGATTCGAGTGCCGAGCGAACATCATGCATAAGAATCGTATAGAGAAAAGAGAGGAGACAGTTCACATAATCCAGCGGTGGCCGCCGGTTTCGCTCATTAAAAGTAAAATCATCCTTCTGGCATGTTATCAGATGGTCGAATGCTCCAAAATAGGAATGTGCCGACTCTCCCTCAATCCCTCGCACAGTATCGAGGTCATGATCACCCTGTAATCTTCGCAACGAATTGGAAAGGACCTGTGATGCCCGCGATATTGCATCAGAATCCACCTTGTCGGCGTGGTCCCTCAACGATCTCTGAAGAACAGTGCGGCAGTTTGCGACTTTGCCGGTCACAACAGCACGAGCTATCGAGGCAGAAGTCTTCAGATCGTCCGCCTGCCGGTACTGTTCACGCCTGAGCAGGACATTGCCGGATACAGGCCCCTGAACTTTTGCAAGGAACCCGCCGTTTTCTGTATGAAAGCTGATTGCAACACCCTTCTCTGCGCAAAAGCCCATCAAGTAGGGGCTGCATGAGACCTGTCCGAAGCAGACAATCCCGCCCAATGTATGCACAGGCAGACGCAGAGCGACTTCTCCGTCAACCTTCACGGCAACGGTCTCACCGTCCTTCTGAAGATAGGCCCCCTGCGTCGTGACGAACAGAGTATTAAGCAGCTTCTTCATTCCGCCTCCATCGCAGACAGCAGATATTTACTCGCTGACTTTGCTTTTGCACAGGTCTTGGGCATGCAGAGTTCAATCAATGAGCATTTATCGCATTTCTTCGCATATTCAGCTTTCGGTGTTACTCCGGCTTCAATAAGCTCATGCACCCTTTGGCTGATTTCAGCCGTTTCCGCGCGAAGCCTATCGTCAAAGACAACATTCTCCCGGCGACGTGTCTGTCCATAGAAGAGCGCACCTGCCGGTATATCCACGTTCAGCATTTCTTCAAGGCAGATTGCCTGAGCACAAAGCTGCACCCTGTCGCAGTCGTCCATCTTTGGCTTCCCGCGCTTGTATTCCACAGGAAACGGCAGCCAGGTTCCGTCATCTCTCTTGTGGAACTCGACCACATCAGCCTTGCCTATAAGCCCCAGTCTGAGCGACCGCATCGGCACGCTATAATCGATGCGGACATTCCCTCGCGATTCGAACTTGTTGCTGTCAGCCTTGTCGTGCATAATCCTACCCTCTGCTGTGAAAAGGTTCTCTGTCCATAGCTGTTCGATATGGATCAAAGCACACTGCCGCTCGCAAAAAACAAAATGCTGCAAGGCAGAAAGCATGATGAGGTTGTCCTCACTATAGGACTTACTGGTCATATTTGACCTATTTCTTCCTTCTCTCTGACCGCACCCGATAGAGCCTTTCCGTGAAGCCACCCTCTTCCAAAAACGCCTTCTCTAAGGCCTTCAGTTGTTGGTCAAGCAGGTAGTTTGTCTGATGGATCAGGCAGACCATGGTATTTGCAGCGGTTTCAGAGGGCGAAGCCTCCAGATAGGTCTTATAAGTCAAATAGGACCTATTCTTAGCATAGGCCAGCTTTCTGACAGCCTGGGCATCTGCGTGATCTTTTCCCCAAAGAGGAAGTCCTTTCTGCCTAAGATAATCCTTAAAGTCCAGAAGAAGTTCCTCAAGACTTGCCCGAGCAATTCCTACCAGCTTCAGTTCAGTCTTCTTGGAAGTGCCTGAGGCCATGCTCCCTTCGGCGATATTCTGTTTGCCGCTCCTCGCAGCCTGCACCATCTGATCATGCGTGCGAGAGCGGATATTGATAAACCTGTTGCAGAACACCACCGTCGCGTCATAAACAATCTCCGCCATCTTGTAAGATTGCAGCTCCCGATAGCCGCCGTGCGGCGGGATGAGACATTCATCCTTATTTATTGAGGGCACGACGTTTATCTCCTTTTTCTCAGAATCCATCAATTTCTTCCGGTTTCAACCCTTCGAGATTATCCAATCTATAAGTCCCATCCGGGTTTACTGACAATGTTTTGTGAACCTTTGCCGATGAATATTGACCTGGTCTGCTGTTATGCTGCCACCAGAACACCTTCTCAATAGCCATGCTCCCTTCAGGCCGGGCCGATGAGGCATCACCTTCGAACAGTTTTGGCAAGATGCCCTTGATGATTTCGGCATCATCGTTGCTAAACCCCGTTCTCTCGGCCAGTTGCGGATTCATGCTTCCGAAAGTGACATAGAAGGCCCGATCCACTCGGTGCTTCATTCCCATAGTATCGGAACTCTTTTTGGTGCCATCGCCCTCGCCACTCACACTTTTTGTAATCTGGGTGCTGGTGACGCTAACCGGTTCAACGCTGAAAGCTGACTGAATAGTGACTGGCCCGCGAATCGGAATGGAAACCCCGTCTTTTTCCTCGCTTTTGAAGGCAAATAACTGACCAAATGACCTTACGTCCAACCATTTTTCGCAGGCCTTCTTAGCGGTGGTTTCAGGTGTTGTTCTCCTGATGTTGAATGCATCCTTTCCAAGACCATAATTATCGTCCTCTGCGCGGGCTTTTAGGCTGGGCATGCCATCGGTCTTCTTTTCATCCGACTGAACGAATATCTCATGTTTGGCCTCCTGCATACGATCCCGAATCTTCCGTTTCAAACAGACATCACTGACTTCGCCATATCCGTCATAGTCTGTCCGGGGCCGATTGCCGTTCAAAGGGTCACCGTTAGGATTGGCGTTTTTCACACTGAAGATAACCGCAAAGTCAATTTTTCTGTCCAAGCTCATGATTGTTCTCCTTATGTTTATTTATTATCAAGCTCAATAGCTTCATCTTGCCCTTTTCGCACCCACTTCCCTTTTTCTAATTTGAATTCCCTGAACCACTTTCGCTGGGAATGAAAACCTAACAAAAATTCACCGGACAAGGATTCTTTTGATTTGAATTCATTGACATCAAATGCGTCACACACATCATCAAGCAATCTCTTATACGCATCGGCCAGTGGCGCTATATTGTTCTTTAGTCGTTCCTGATATGGGACAATTCCCTTTTCAATATTGAGCCATGTTGAAAATGGCCTATCGGCAAATCGTTGCATAAGCCTGCTGGCTACTGTTGACCGTGGCTTTTCATCAGCAATAATCATGGCCATCTCTTCAGTTCGCTCCGCTATGGCCAAAAGACGACCATAAAGGTAATCCCGTGTGGTTCTGTCTTGTTCCAGTGTCATTGCATATGTCCTCCTTTGATTATTATTCGGATGTCTCCCGTAGAACCCGCGATACAGGGCACAGGCAACGCCTAAATTTCTCTCCCATTCCCAATGTTCACAACTATTACGATTACTGGCGCGCCTGACAGCCGCATTCAAAATATCGCGAGGAAAAGGCCTGCCATCAATAATGCACGGCAAAATACGTTCATGAAGATTCTTCCTCAGGACGTCATTGCTTTTCAGGATGTCGCCATAGGCAGCCTCGGTGATGGTCCTCGGGGCGGGTGAACTTACTGGCCAAATTATTTTGCTGACCGGTTTCTTGCCCTCTCTTGAACTTGGGACTTCGATTGTATGCCGCTGAGGCCAGGCAAACTGGGTATGCCACTCTTCAAGTCTCTCGAAAAACTCACTTGCCATCAGCTCTCGATAGTACGTAACTGATAACCTTCCCTTAGTCGCAGCATCAAGTGCTAAGACGATAATAGATTCCGAGGGCTTTAAGTTTGCTGAATAACCTCTTATGTAATTGTTGAGTTGTAGAGCGAAAGATTGTCCGGCATCAATTGAATGATCTATTACGGGCTCGTCTATCCTGACTTCAGTAGACAGTCCGACTTCCTGATGCAATGCAACCCAAATATCTTCCATAAGTTCAGGAATCGGCTTCCCCGAGACAGCCCATGCGACAATTGCCTGTTCTCTGTTTTGATATCCTTGTCTGGCAATCAACCATCGCAATACATTGTGAGCTTTTTGGCTCACTTCGAATGAAAGTGCACATGCTTGATCCGCTTCAGTAAACCGCCCGCTAAAGGTTAAATAGGTGGAATCGGTTGGCACGGAAATCAATTTTGCGTCATTGATTTTTTTGATGATTCCTTTTGGGTGACTATCCACAATGAAGCTTGCCTTCCCCAGGAGCTGACATATGCCATTTTCTTGATTCCTATCCGCTGAAAAAGCTTGCCACTTCTCTATCAAGGCAGAATCGCCCCAGGTTTGGTCGGCCGGTTCTCCAAGACGTTGCACTCGCCAGCGAATCTTTGCATTTCCCTGCTCACCGCCACTAATTGCGTTGAGTAGTGGTGGTTTTGCTTGTTTTTTCTTCGAGTCTTTTCCGAAAGGCCCTTGTTTTGCCCAGTTGTTAATCAGTATTTTGCTTCCGTCATCTTCATATGAGAACAAAATTCCTGCATAAAGCAAATCCCGAACTACAGTACCTTTTGCAACATATTTTTTTACCGCTTCAATTTTGGGATGAGTGAATTGAGAGGACGCCCATGAATCAAGAATCTCGTAATACTTCTCAAAATATGATGCCTTAGTTCCTCCGAAATCAGGGTAATCCTTTGCGACATATTGGATTTGCTCCGCTAAGGGATAGGGGGCAGGCCCATTCGTACGCCCTGTTAAACTCTTTGGGGTTATTGGGATAAGTGTTTCTTTCCCCTTCCAATAAGCCTGCTTGCCGTAAGTGACCTCATGGACAAGAGACTCTGCCCTTACAAAATTCCCTTCTCCATCAAGAATGATTTCTATATGGCATTGTTCGTTCTTGTGGTAAAACGGTTCTAACGAGTCATTTACTTCGTCGTTCGTGGAGACAGCCTCATAGGTTTCATACAACTTTGCGAGCCAGCTCATAACCGGGCCTCTTCCTGATCTACGGGGAGAACGTTCTTCTCCAGACCGAATTCCTTGGGAATCATCTCGCGAACGAACCGCTGGACCTCACACTCTTCCGGCCTCGGAAACTCGATAATGCCTTTCCTCATAACGGCATGCCAGAACCGGCTGTGTAGCTCATTCGTACCGGTTTCATCCGGGTAGTCGAAACCGTGGAAAATCAGGCCGAAGCTGAGCTCGTCAATGCCATCATATGGGCTTTCACCCTCACCGAAGACACAGGGTTCGACATATCCTTGGCAGTCACGGGTACCGAGAAAGATGTCCTGCCGCCCACCTTTCTCAAGCATCCTTGTGACGATACTGAAATGCTTGCCGTCGATCCGATCTTTCTTTAGGGCGGGTTGCTGTTCATTCCATTCGAAATGGGCTTTGACCTGGTATTCCACATCATGAAGGAAGGTATAGATGGCAAGGCTATTGCCACCGCCCCAGACCAGTGGTTTCGTGCCCTTGGTCTGTGTGCGCAGGGGCTTCATGACCCGAATCTTGTCAACGTGCCAGATGATCGTTGGTTTCCAGTAAATGGATTTCAGCACCCCTTTAATGGCCTCATAGGTAGGGACATGATAGGAGCATTTCTCCCCGCCGATTTTGGTAACAGGGTCGGTAAACAGCGCATACCGCCCCCATAGCCGGAAACTGATGTCGTTCTTCATTCGATTTCCTCCCTAAGCGTTTAGAAATTCCATTGGGCCGATCTCTTCGGTGGATAAGCCGAAGTCCCGGCTGTAATACCGCTCGTCGAGATAATATATTTCCGCTCCTTTCTGGACAGGCCTCACAGCCTGAGCTTCCTTCAATTTCTGCATAACATTTGGAAACATATTGACGCTGTATTTCTGCGCTCTCTTTAGCAATTGATGTGCTTTTGTCGGTTCAAACGCCGCACAGAGACCGGTGATAATTTCCTTGCCCTCTCCGTAAGGGACGATGACTGCCTGAGTCGGGGCGTCAATCGCTTGGAAAATCTTTCCTGCTGTGCCGAAGGATTGTCTGAGTTGCAGCGGCTCTGTTCTTGCAATATTCCGGCGATTGTCGCTGAGAAGACTCAATAGGCTATCCTGTCGTCCGGCTTGTCGGGGGGAGACCGGATAATCCATCTCAGCCGCCCGGCTGTAAAAGTAATAGGAGAAATAGAGAGACATTACTTCAGGGTCTATCAAATCGGTATCACCTTTTTCTGACAAGACCCGCAAGGCTTTATCACGGCCCTCCTTGATATCGTGGAGCATATCAATTGCCTCTTCCCGTGGGTTGACGACATGCACGGTTGCCTGCGGCAATTTGCCGTTTCTATTGCAGCGCCCGGCCGCTTGGGCAATGGAGTCCATACCGGCCAGAAAGCGGATCACCGAGGCAAAATCCACGTCCACTCCTGCTTCGATTAATTGGGTGCTGATACACATTACGGGCAACTCATCGTCCAATCGTTGCCGAACCTGGTCCAGAATCACTTTACGATGGGCCGGACAGAGACTGGTACTGAGATGGAACAGGCTACCTGCCTCGACCTTGTCTTTGCACGACTCAAACAGAAGTTGCGCCCACTTTTTGGTATTGACTACGACGAGGCAACTCCCCTTTTGTTCATATTCATCGACAGCCAGCTCGGTCAACTCGGATTCTGTCCATCCAGCTGGACGGACCTTGTTGCTGATTGCCACTCTTTTGAGCTGTTCAAACAATTCGACAACATTTTCGACCAGCTCATTTCCTTTAGGAATGGCCAGTTGCCCTTTGTCGGGTGATTTCAACTTATCGAGCAACGGTTGCGTCGCAGTGCAAAGGACAACCGTGGTGCCAGCCTCTGAAACAAGAAAATTTACAGCATTACAGAAAAGATGGACGCAGTTGATCGGTAAGGTCTGAATCTCATCAAAAATCAGAACCGATCTTGCCAGCTGGTGCATCTTCCTGGCCCCGCGCGTTCCCCCGCTGAAGAGGGTGTCGAGAAACTGGACCATGGTGGTAAAAACGATCGGTGCGTCCCAGTTCTCGGAAATGAGCTTGTCTCGCCAGGTCTGTCGTTCCGGCTCAAGATTAGAATGATGTTCGAGCACCCAGGGGTATTTGTCACCCTCAACCTCAAGCAAGTCGCGAATGGCCTGGGCATTTTGTTCGATGATCGAGGTATAAGGGATGATATAGATGATGCGATCAAGGCTGTGCTTCTGGGCATGGTGCAGGGCGTAACGTATGCTGGAATAGGTTTTGCCGCCACCGGTTGGCACGGTTAAGGTATAAATCCCCTGCGGATCAACTGCCCTTTCCTTGCACCGCTCCGAGATAGACCTGCGGATGGTGTCGATGTCATGCCGGACTGGTAGGTTAGTAAGCTTGGTTTCAAGGCGTTCAATGGCAACCGGCCAGTTAGCACGCCCCTGCGACCGCAAACTTTCATTGCCCGGGTTTTCAAAATCGGCGCTGTTAATTCTGTCCGCATCAATCAGGCAGCTGAACAAGAAACGAGTCCACAGACCAATACCGAAATGCCTGACGATCATGGATTGATATTTACCGGGATCAACCAACTTGAGAATTTGTTGCGAACATTCTTGAATGAGGCCCGGTGTAGCAAGAAGGTTAAGCTTCTTTAAAACCTCAGGATCTACAGACTCCATGCACTCCTGCAGATGGGTTTTTGCATCGGCCTTGCGTATCCTGGCAACAAATCCATTTACCCCATCCGGCTTCAAACAATCGATCAATCCAGCACCATGGTGAGAGGCAAGACAGAGCGCAAGTATTTGCCCTACCAGTTCCCCCTGCTGACCATATCGGCGAAAGTTTTCCCATATCCACTGTGCTCCGGCACTTGAATGATCAATTTTGCCCCTGAGTGTCACGGCATCGACGTAATCATCATCTGCATCGGGGTTCAGTATTCCGGTTGCCGATTGGATGTAAGCCTGAAACTGTCTGCTGTACTTGCCAAAATCATGAAGCAAACCAAGTAACTCCCCCGCCTCAGGTATGCCAAGCTTGCCAGCCAAGCAGCGCGCAATTACCGCAGTGTTCATCAAATGTTCACTTACAGTTTGTTCCTCCCCGTCGTGTGTCCGACGATGGGCTATGAAGAGGTCATTCATTTATAACTCCTGATTCAGCCGTTCCTTCTAGATGCTCCCTCAGGGAATACACCCGGCCATCTGCAAATAAGCAATCAGCGTTCAGCATTCAGTTCTTAGCTTCTTGATAAATAGGCAAATAGCCATCAGATATCGGCGATCAGCATGCATTGAATATTCCCCTCCATAAAGTCCATCATATCACAGGACCACCCCCAAGGGATGTCCTACGTCTTCTGAGTTCTCAGCTTCTTCACAGCCTGAGGAGTCGTCAGATAGTTCTCTTTCGAGACAACCTTCTTGCCCCTTCTTCTCCAGGTCTTTCCGTGCCTTCCAGAAACATTCAGCTGGTTTCATAATGTAACCAACTCTCTGTCGTCATTCTTTAAGCTGCCAACCTGTGCTTTCCCTCTGCACAGCTGATTGACTTCGCCAATGCTGCGGTGATATAACTTAAGCATGAAAAAGATAATACAGGTCCATATGTACAAAGGGGATGAATACTACGTGGCAGAGTGTACCGATCTGCCGGTTGTAACACAGGGAAAGACACTCGATGAACTGGTTGCCAATCTGAAAGAAGCCCTGGAGCTTCATCTCGAAGACGAAGACCTGGCTGATTTCGACATTGCGCCTCATCCGTCAATTCTCGCGAACCTGGAAATAGACTCACCGGTGCATGCCTAAACTTAAAGTCCTGTCTGGTCAGGACGTCATAGGCATACTTCTGCTCTTCGGGTTCGTCGTTGCCGGACAGAAAGGCAGTCACATCAAGGCAGCAAAAATCCTCGCCGACGGCTCCCGGCAGACGCTCACCATCCCTAATCACCCTCATCTCGATAAGGGAACTCTCAAGGCCATTTACAGGCAGGCGTCCCGCTACGTCGCCGAAAGCGAACTGAAACCCCATTTTTATACTGAATAGCATCAGTTCCGCTATACACATAGGCAATTAGCCAACAGCTTTCGGCGATCAGCATGCATTGAATAGTCCCCTCCATGAAGTCCATCATATCCCAGGACCTCCCCCAAGGGATGTCCTGGGTTTTGCTATTTCAGTGGTTCGATTTTGTCCGGCATCTGATGATTCGTGGCCTGCTCCCAGGCCTTCAGAAGCTCAGACTGATGCATTGATGCCCATTCCATGACAAGGCCAAGGGCACGAGGCGACAAGTTGCCGGTAATGACACTCAGGGAAGGTATCTCGATGAGGATCTCTTCTTCGCCATACACGGCATGAAAATGAGGCGGGTTGTGCTCTCTGAAGTATAGGTAAATTACGATCCCGAAAAATCTGCTCAGTTCAGGCATGCGTTGCCGTCAAAATACCTTTACCCGTAAGTTCAGCATGAAGGGAATCGGGACAAAGATCTATGCCGCCGGGCCAGGCTATTGTATGCGTATCAGGATTTACAAAAACAGCCCTGAATACCGACAGATCGTTCCACGCGGAAAAAACCCCCTTACCCGCAACATCGCCGAGATCAACGATTCCCTCCGCACTATCATTGAACCTGAGCCATACCTTATAATTGTCGAGCGGTTTTACTTCAACAATGCGATGCATTCGGCACCTCCTTGCTTATGCTCCATTCTACTACAAAATATGCCGGCTGTCCCAAAAACCTGAGCATTGTTGAACTACCCGATCACATTCAGGAAAAGGCAGCACCGGCAGAATACAGGGCAGGCAAAGTTGACACTCTCGATCTTGTCTTAGGCCCCCCTTACTCCCCGGCATCTCCTCCCAGTACCTTATAGAGCGTTGCCAGGTTGATAAGACGGGAAAGACGGACCGAGATCAGCCCCTGCTGTGCATTGTACAGCGAGCGCTGCGCGTCCAGCACGTTGAGGTAGCTTGCTATGCCGCTGCGGTAACGCGCCTGGGATAAACGGTAGCTGGCGGCAGCTGCATCAGTCAGAGACTGCTGCGCCTCCATCTGATCGCCAAGCGTTCCAAATTGCGCCAGAGCATCTGACACCTCTTTGAATGCGACCTGGATCGCTTTTTCATACCGGGCAAGGGAGATCTCGCGGTCGACTTCCGTAACTCTCAGGTTGGCCAGATTCCTCCCGGTGTCGAAGACCGGCAGAGTGATCTGCGGCGCAAAGCTCCATGCGCCGGTCCCATGATGAAAAAGACCCGACAACTCGGGGCTCGCAACACCAACGCTTGTCGTGAGAGTGATACGCGGGAAGAACGCGGCACGTGCTGCTCCGATGTTGGCGTTGGCAGCCCTGAGAAGGTGCTCAGCCTGCATGATGTCAGGGCGGCGCTGCAGTACATCAGACGGAAGGCCGGCGTTGAGCTCTTTCAGCGCAGTGATCTCACTGAGGCCTGCAGGTATGAGGTCAGCCGGTACGGGCGAGCCGATCACGAGCGCCAGTGCATTCTGGTCCTGGGCTACAAGGCCGGTGAAACGGGCAATGTCCACACGGGCTGCATCAACGCTTGTCTGCGCCTGACGGAGATCCAGCTCGGATGACGCGCCGGCTTCAAAGCGGCTTTTGATAAGCTTATACGAAGTCTGCTGACTTGCCAAAGTATCCTGCGCGATCTGCAGGTGTTCCTTATCAGCAGCAAGGGTCAGGTATATGCCTGCAACCTCTGACACCAGACTGATCCGCAGACTGCGGCGTGCCTCCTCTGTCGCGAAATACTCCTCCAGTGCCTTGTCCTTAAGGCTTCGCACGCGGCCGAAAAGATCGAGTTCATAGGAGCTGAATCCGAGGTCAGCGCTGTATTGATGCACGTTCATGGTCTGACCTGTGGACGAGATGCCTGCAGGGACCCGCTGTTCGATCCCTCTGGCGGCCGCATTCACGGTCGGCAGGAGATCGGCGCGCTGGATCCTATACAAAGCCCGTGATCTCTCAATGTTCAGCGCAGCCACGCGCAGGTCGCGGTTATTCTCCAATGCAAGGCTGATCAGTTTCTGCAGCTGCTCCTGCATAAAGAAATCTTGCCATTTGATATCAGCAGCAGCCCTGTCAGACAGCTTGCTCTCCTTGTAAGCCGGTCCGCCCGGCCAGTCACCCGGTACTGGCGCATCCGGACGTGCATATTTCGGAGCCATGGTACAGGCAGAGAGCGCGAGCAGGACAAAGGCAACAACTGCAGCACGGAGCCCAAAGAAAATCTCCCCTCGCCCCTCTTTGCCAAAGAGGGGTAATTCCTCCCTTTGAAAAAGGGAGGTGAGGAGGGATTTTATGTTCAAATATTTCATTTTGCGAGATACTCTCAATAGTCTTTTCATATTATTGTCCCTCCGCAGTTGCGGGATCAGCAGGCGCTGCTGCCTGCGGTTTATGTTTTTTCCGGCCAAACATTCGTGATACCATCACAAAGAAAAAGGGAATAAAGATCAGGTCGATGAACGTAGCAGACAGCAGTCCGCCGGTGACAGCGGTGCCGATTGCATTCTGGGCTGAAGCACCCGCTCCCCTGGTCAGTGCCAGCGGCAGCGTGCCGAAGAAGAAGGCCAGGGAGGTCATGATGACCGGTCGCAGCCTGATCCTGATCGCAGCCAGGGTTGCATCGACAAGCTCATGTCCCTGATGCATCTGCTCTTTGATAAACTGAATGATCAGTATGGCGTTCTTGGTCGAAAGGCCGATGGTGGTCAAAAGGCCGATCTGCAGATAGACGTCGTTGGGGAACATGCGCAGCTTGACCGCAGTCACCGCGCCGACCAGCCCCAGCGGCAGCATCAGCAGGTTCACTACGGGAATGGTCCAGCTTTCGTACAGGGCTGCCACTGCGAGAAATACGACCAGGAGCGAGATCGCATAGAGCGCCGGCGCCTGTGCGCCGGCATTCTTTTCTTCATACGAGAGTCCTGTCCACTCGTACCCGATCCCGGGCTGCAGCTCGCCCACCATCTTCTCCACTTCGGCCATCGCCTCGCCGGTGCTCACGCCGGGGGCTGCCTGCCCCAGGATCTCGACAGACGGAATACCGTTGTACCGCTCCAGCCGCGGCGAGCCGTATTGCCAGCGCGCAGTGGCAAAGGCTGAAAACGGCACCATGTCGCCGCTCTTATTCCTCACATACCAGCGGTTGATGTCCTCCGGCAGCATGCGCGACTGGGGTTCAGACTGGAGGTAGACCTTCTTGACCCTGCCGTTTTGGATAAAGTCGTTTACATAAGTGCTCCCCCAGGCAGTCGAAAGGACACTGTTGACGTCAGCCAGGGATATCCCAAGGGCACCGGCACGCACGTCGTCGATATCCAGCTTGAACTGCGGGGAGTCATCCTGGCCGTTGGGCCGCACCGCGATCAGTTTCGGATTCTTCATGGCCATGCCAAGGAGCTTATTGCGGGCCTCCATCAGTTTCTCATGCCCCAGACCGCCTCTATCCTGTAATTGCAGGTCAAAGCCATTAGCCACACCCAGTTCAAGCACTGCAGGAGGCGAAAAGGCAAAGGCCAGGCCGTCGCGAAATTTGGAGAAGGCCTTCATGGCACGGCCTGCAACGGCCTGCGCCTTCAGGTCCGGGGTCTTGCGCAGCTTCCAGTCCTTCAGCCTGACAAATGCCAGTCCCATATTCTGGCCGCGACCGGCAAAACTGAAGCCGGCCACGGTTATGACACCTTCTACTGTTTTGCTCTCCTGCTCCAGGAAGTGCTTCTCCAACTGGCGTATGACCTGGATGGTCCGCTCCTGGGTGGCGCCTGCCGGCAGCTGGACCTGGCAGATGATGAACCCCTGGTCCTCATCGGGCAGGAACGAGGTGGGCAGATGCAGGAAGAACCAGACCATGACAGCCACGATAACGCCATAAACCAGCAGGTAGCGTACCGGCTTGCCAAAGGAGCGGCCTACAATTCCTTCATACTGTAATCTTCTGCGGTCGAACCAATTGTTAAACCAGCAGAAAAACGATTTTAACCAGCCGGAATCACCCGGATGACAGCCTTTTTGGATCGGTTTGAGCAGGGTGGAGCAGAGCGCCGGGGTCAGGATCATCGCCACGAACACAGACAGGATCATTGCAGAGATGATGGTGATCGCGAACTGCCGGTAGATAACGCCGGTGGAACCGCCGAAAAAGGCCATCGGTAAAAACACCGCAGTCAGCACCGTGGCAATGCCCCAGAGCGCGCTGGTGATCTGCCCCATCGACTTGATGGTGGCGTCATGCGGTGAAAGCCCCTCCTCGGACATGATACGTTCCACATTCTCGACAACAACAATGGCATCGTCAACCAGCAGGCCGATCACTATGACCAGTGCAAACATGGTCAGGGTGTTGATCGAAAAACCGGCAGCAGCCAGCACGCCCATGGTCCCCAGGAGCACCACCGGGACCGCAATGGTCGGGATCAGCGTTGCTCGCAGGTTCTGCAGGAAGAGGAACATGATGATAAAGACCAGGAATACCGCTATGATCAGGGTCTCGACCACTTCCGCGATCGAGATCCTGACAAACGGTGTGGTGTCGTAAGGATAGACCACCTTCATACCCGGCGGAAAATACCGGGACAGTTCCTCCATCTTGGCCTTGACCCGTTCGCCGGTCTCAAGGGCGTTGGCGCCTGATGCAAGTCTGATCGCCATGCCGCCCAAGGGTTTGCCGTTGTAGTATGACTGAACCTCGTAGTTCTCAGTGCCGATCCTGCTTTCGGCCACATCCTTCAGCTTTACCGTGGAGCCGTCCGGATTGGTACGCAGGATGACGGCATCGAACTGCTCCGTGTTCTGCAGCAGGGCCCTGGCATTGATGGTAGCGTTCAGTTGCTGTCCCTTGGGTGCGGGGACAGCGCCGAACTGACCGGCAGACACCTGGACGTTCTGGGCCTGCAATGCCGCGATCACCTCATTGGTGGTCAGGTGGTAATTATTCAGCTTGGACGGGTCCAGCCAGATCCGCATGGCGTTCTGGGTGCCGAACAGCTGCAGTTCACCGACCCCCTCCAGGCGGCTGATGATGTCCTGAAGGCTGGAGACCATATAGTCGGTCAGGGCGTTCCTGTCCATCGAGCCGTCTTCCGACACCAGACCGACGATCAGCAGAAAGTTTCGGGTGGATTTGACCACCTGGATCCCGGACCGCTGGACGATCTGGGGCAGGAGCGGTACCGCAAGCTGCAGTTTGTTCTGCACCTGCACCTGGGCGATGTTGGGGTCAGTGCCGGCCTTGAAGGTCAGGGTAATCGACACGGCCCCGGCCGAGTCGCTGGTGGAGGACATATAGATCAGGTTATCGATACCGTTGAGCTTCTGCTCGATCACCTGGGTGACCGTATCCTGGACGGTCTGGGCCGAGGCGCCCGGATAGACCGCGTTGATGGCTATCTGCGGCGGCGCGATCGGCGGGTATTGGGAGACCGGCAGTTTCTTGATCGCCAGAAGTCCGGACAGCATGACCATGATGGCGATGACCCAGGCGAAGATGGGACGGTTTATAAAAAATCTTGGCATGAAGGATCTCCTTTATTTTTTTGCCGGTGCGTTCGGCGCAGCAGCTGAAGTTCCTTCCACCTTGCTGCCGAAAGGAACGGTCTTGACCGGTGTGCCGGGCCGGGCCTTCTGCAGTCCTTCAAGGATGACACGGTCTCCGGTCTTCAGTCCTTCGCTGACCAGCCAGCTGTCGCCAACGGTTCTTGCGGCCTTGATGACACGCGGCTCCACCTTGTCTTCTGCCCCTACCACCATCACCATGGCATTGCCTGTCGGATTACGGGTCACGCCCTGCTGAGGAATAAGGATCGCCTGATCATGTATGCCTTCTTCAATGATCGCGCGAACGTACATTCCGGGCAGCAGCGTATGCTTCGGATTGGGAAAAACCGTACGCAGGGTGAGAGAACCGGTATTTTGATCTACCGTGACTTCCGAGAACTTCAGCAAACCTTCCAGCGGATACGGTGAGCCGTCTTCGAGGATCAGTTTCACCTTTGAATGGCCGGCAGCTCCTTTTTTAAGCTGGCCGCTCGCAAGGGCCTGCTTCAGACGCAGCATTTCAGCACTTGTCTGTGTAACATCGACATAGACCTGGTCCAGCTGCTGGATCGTTGCAAGAGCCGCGCCCTGATTCGCAGATACCAGAGCCCCCACTGTCACCGACGACCTGCTGATCCTTCCGGAAAGGGGCGCAGCAATACTGGTGTATGCCAGATTGATGCGCGCGGTCTCGACTGCGGCCTTGCCGGCCTCGATATCAGCCTCTGCCAGCTTAAGCGCCGCGCCGGCATCGTCGTAGTCCTGCCGGCTTACCGCATTGATCTGCACCAGTTCCTTATATCTCCCGGCCTTCAGCCGGGCAGGGATGACATTGGCCTCAGCCTTTGCAAGCAGGGCCTTTGCGCTGTTATACGCAGCCTGATACGAAGCAGGGTCGATCTGGTAGAGCACCTCGCCGGCCTTGACATCCGCACCCTCAGTAAAGAGCCGTTTCTGAATGATGCCGCCGACCTGCGGACGGATCTCGGCGATAAAGAAGGCAGCGGTGCGGCCGGCAAGTTCCGTGGTAAGCACAACACGCTGCGGTTTGACCACCACTATCCCCACTTCCGGGGGACCTGCCGGCGTCTGGCCGGTTGTTGCGTTCTTTTTCCCGCAACCGGTCAGGACAAGGCATGCGGCAAGTATGCCGATGACAGCAATTATTCGGGCTCTGCGTAGAGGCTGTTTGCACATCTTTGGAAATGACATATTCGATTCCTCCAAATTTCTGTAATAAAAATCAGTTCGCTCTTTTTTTGATCCTGACCTCCGGTCTCCATGCCGGCAGGACAAATCTACTTCTGTAATCCCCGCAGCAATACATCGACCAGCGTATGCGCTACAAGTTCGCATCTATCCTTCGAAAAACCTGCGCAATAAATATTCTTCGCTATTACCCCGTGGGAAGCAATTGCGAGGGTATCGACTATGACATCCACATCGATCTCCCGCAGTTTCCCGGCGTCTATGCAGTCCTGCACGATCTCTTTAAACACGAAGTACGTGTTTCTCGCCATGGATTCCTTTTCGACCAATTCCTGACGGGTCCCGTAAACGCTCTTCGTGAAAAAGATCAGTTTGTATTGATTGGGGGTTTTAAGGCCGAATTCTATGAGGTAAAGCAGGGCCTGACGCAGAGTCTCGACAGGGTCCTGAGAAACCGACCTGATATGGTTCAGCTGTGAAGAAAAATGCTCAAAGAACTCTTCACAGATGGCGAAGAGCAGATCGTCCCTGTCTTTAAAATAAAGATAGATGGTGGTGGCAGAATAGTCTATTTTTTCGGCAAGCCTGCGCATCGAGAACTTTTCGTACCCCTCATTAATAAAAAGCTCCCGGGCTGCATTGAGGATCTCCCGGCGAAATTCCTCTTTATTCTTTGCGCGTTTTTCCTTAATACCCATGCAGATTCCTTATCATCGTTATTTATTCTTAACGGCGTTATCTTATCCTTCTTCCATAATTTTTTTCAACCATTTATTTTTTCGCCATTATAGCCAAAGAATGTTGCTTTCATATAAGAGGATGTTTCAAGAGAAGATTTTTGCAACAGGTGCTTCGGAGATGCGGAACTTATCCGATCACATTCAGAAAAAGGCAGGTCCAGTAGAAGGCAGGGCCGGCAAAGGTGACACTGTCGATCTTGTCCAGAAAACCACCGTGCCCCGGCACAATGGAGCTCGAATCCTTTACGCCGGCGTCACGCTTGAACATGGACTCAACAAGATCGCCGAGGATCGTCGTGAAACTGACAACAAGCCCTAAGATAATAGCCGAGGAGAGCGGCATTACAGCAAGGATAGTAAATTTAATAAGCAGGACGCCGATGAGACCGCCTATGAAAGAACCGACTGCTCCCTCGACCGTCTTGTTCGGGCTCATCTCGACATAGAGCTTTCTCCTGCCGATGCTCTTGCCGACATAGAGAGCCATGCTGTCAGAACCCCATACAGCAGCATAGAGCATTACCAGAAGCGGGGCCCCGGCCTTGATAATATCAAGCTGGAACGACAGAAGTCCCGGGATGTACAGAAGCCCGAATACGGCGGCTGTCGCCTCCCGGACAGAACCGGCAGCATCTCTTTTCAGAAAAAGCCGCAGGGTCAGCATCGTCAGAACCGCAATAAAGAGGGCCTCAGAAAAAAGCTGTCTTGCAAAGAACTGCATGGTCAGGATCACTGCACCGAAGAAGAGGCCCGAGTATTTCAGATGGCTGCCAATGCCCGCGATGGCATAGAACTCTGCAAGAGCGACCGTCGAGACTGCAGTTATCAGCAACAGGTAATACTGCGGAGGCAGGTACATGGTATAAAGGTACAGAACAGGGACAAGGATAAGAGCTACGAGCAGACGCTTAAGATGCACTGACCCTCCCGGAGATCTTGCCGAAGCGGCGCTCTCTTCCCTGAAAGTCCTGGATCGCAAGCATGAACTCTTCCCGGTCAAAGTCAGGCCAGAGCGTATCTGCAAAATAGAGCTCTGCGTACGCCGCCTGCCAAAGCAGAAAGTTCGAGAGCCTCCGCTCGCCGCTCGTCCTGATGATCAGATCGGGCTGGGGAAGTCCTGCCGTATCAAGATATGCGTCAAAATCCTCTTCATGCAGTTCAGCCGGGTTCGTGCAGGAGTTCATCACTTTTCTGACAGCCCTGATGATCTCACTCCTGCCGCTGTAGCTGAGCGCAGCCACAAGGTTCAGCCCTTTATTGTTCTTTGTCTTATACTCTGTCTCCCTGATCAGGTCCTGAATGTTCTCGGGCAGGCGCCAGGTCTCGCCAATGGCCCTGAAGACGACATCTTTTTTTATGAGAGCCTCAAATTCATTTTTCAGGTAGTACTCCAGGATCTTCATGAGCATGGAGACCTCTTCCTTGGGCCTCTGCCAGTTCTCGGTAGAAAATGCGTAAAGGGTCAGGCAGTTGATACCGAGCTCAATGGACAGATCGATCACCTCGCGTGACCGCTCTGCGCCTCTGCGGTGGCCCTCGATGCGCGGCAGCCCTCTCAGCTCAGCCCATCTGCCGTTGCCGTCCATGATAATGCCCACATGGCGGGGCATCCTTCCGTGCAGGTCCAAGATCTATCTTCCCCTTGCAGAGTAAATATACATATGCATTACCAGAGGGTTTTCACCCTTCAGAACATTTTCGAACTTAACGCCAAGGAACGGACTCGAAAGGACAACGATCTTATCACCCACCAATGCATAGTCAAAAAGCGTTCCCGGAACGTCGTCGATCAATACGCTCTCTTCCATAGAAAAACCTGACCACCGCAAGGTCTTGAGCAGAGACTTTTTATGTCCCAGCCCTTTTGCCATACCAACGATAGGGACCTTATGGATCACCAGGACCTCGTTGTTCCTCACGCTGAGCCTGTCCTTGACCGCCCATTCCGATTCCTGAATATAGGAAGCAGGGGACTTTTTCTTGAAGGTCGCGTTAAAGGCTCCCACACTGGTCGTGCTCTTCCATATCCGGATCCCCTTTTCGTCAAATACGCTCAGAAAACCCTTCTCATCATAGGCAACAACATGGTGTTCATTGCCGGGGCCTTCAAGGTCGATAAAATCATAGATATTGACGCCTTTCGGCAGTTTGAGCTTCTCACCTGCTTTATAGGTGCTGCCATCCCATATGACCGCAAACACATCACCATCAAACCCCTCATCCTGAGAATATTTCTGGCCGATCAGGCCGTTGCCGGACCTCCGCATAAAGAACTTGCCTTCCCAGAGCTTCCTGAACTCGGCTCCTTCAAGCTCATGAATTGTCGAATAGACCTCTCCGTTTCTCATCAAAGTAATGATCAGTTCTTCTCTGCCGTTTCGGTTGAGATCCAGGGTATCGATCCAGAGGTGATCGTCAGAAGCCTGGCCTTTCAGTTCCCAGAGGGGTTTAAGGTCAACTCCCGGCAGATAGGTCCGCAGGTCCTTTCCGGTGCTCAGACCGATCTCCTGCTTTCCGTCTCCGTCAAAGTCTCCGGTCACAACAAAGCGGGCGCCAAAGGGAAGGTCGTAATTAAGGAGTGCCTCGCCTGACATGCCGCCAAAAAATTCACCCCCCAGTTTAAGGTCCTTGGTAAATGAAACATCGACCTTTACCTCTGCATCATAGAACCTTGAACCGTCGGATGCCCAGAAAGCCTGCTCCCTGAGCAGCGTGCTCTTGTCAGCCTCCTTTGCCGTAAGAAGAACGGCAACATCGGCATTGAGTTTTTTCGCCTCTTCGACCGCCCTTGTGCTGTCGCCCGTTTCAAGGGCTGTGTCAGACATCTCTACACGGCCTGTTGCCTTGAGCTTCCGGTACAGGTCATCGCCAAGGTGCCAATCTACCGTCTTGTCCTGGACAAAGACCATCTTCACTTTTGTTTCTGAAAGTCTCAGTTTGTCGCCGACACGAACGGTTCCGTCAATAAGTGTACCGGTTATCTGATCGCCCTGAACAGTCATGATCTCTGCCTTGCCTGCATGGGACTCAACCCTGCCGAGGATCTCACGGGTCACCGGATGCCTGAAGGGTTCACCTTCCTTCAGGATGTTGAGCCGCATGCCGGTCCTGAGACCATCCTTCATGTTCATCTCGGCAGTGATCGAACTGCCCTCAACGCTCACGACCTTTCCGCTCACCGGCTTAAAGAACTGAAGCGTTTCGGTCGTCAGTCTTGCCAGAGGATCCTCTGCACCAAAGACCGCTGATGTCATCACCGCAAGATATGCAAAAACAATAAGTGTTCTTTTAATCACGCTGTTTCCTCCCCACAATGAACCGTAAAAGCCAATTTTTTTCTGTCAAGGCACGGAAGCGGCAGAACGAACAGAAACGCGGTGCCCTGATAAAGCCGTTCCACTCCCTGCTCTGAAAGGGAGATGGTCTCAACAGGATAGTGCCAGAGCTGTATATCTTCCGAGAAACTGAACTGCAGCCGCAGATTAAGGAACTTGTCCTCAACAATAAACTCTCTGACCGGCTCATGCAGGGCCTTTGACCGCATCTGAAGCGTCCTGTCGTTGACCCTGATCAGCGCAAAGGGCGACCCCAGGAGAGAAAGGTTCATCTCCACGGCAAACAGGCCGGCAAAGTTCCCCTGGAGCCGGTATTCGACATTGATGCGCGATGCATGGGTAAGGTCGACCTTCTTTTTTAGATCAACCGTGTTCTGCCGGACAACGCCATCGCGGGAGAGCGTAAGACTGATGTCTCCTTTTTTGTATGACTGCGCCAGGGAATATATTCCAGTGGTAAAGTCACCAAGCTCTTCATATTTTGATCCTGCCATGTCATCGAGGGTGGTTCCGGCAGGCAGAAAATGGTCGAGAAGCGATACGCGCCGCTGACGGTCATAGACGAGAAATTCGGACAGACCCTCCTCTTTAACGGTCAGCTGGTCATGAATGGTCCTGGTGCCGTCGCCGGCACCGGATGCCTCGGCCACCTTTGCATGATATGCCTCAGGCCGCCTCGTCAGGATATCGAGGATATTGACCGACTGTTTCCTGAGCGAAAGCTCGGTCAGGCATCCGCCCCTTTCCGTTGCCGCAAGGACCACCTGTTCCGTGCCGATAAGGATATCTTCAAATCCGTCGCAGTCAAAATCTCCCTGCTCGTTCTGTTTGTGGTCCCTGAGGATATCGCAGGCCAGAGATTCTGCCCTGAGCAGGTGTCGGTACAGCGCAGATCTCAGATGCGGCAGGTACAGGCCTCCGAAAATGCCATGCCAGTATGCGTCGTTGCACTGGCCTTTCCAAAGCTCGGACAGCGCCTCTTTTCCCTTCTTCGGGTTCGCACTGTTCGCCTCATGGACCTTCTGGCTGATCATGCGCATCCGCTTGTGGATATGATTTGACTCAGGATATTTCGTGAAGAAGGCCCGCCAGATGCCTCCCCGCAGAAGCTGTTTAGCCCTGTCGCCCGAGGTCTTCTCCAACCGTTCAAGGACCTGTTCATATTCGATAGCCCCTTCCGGCGGCAGTGTCCACTCTCCCATTTCCCGGTACGAGGCGGTCGGCAGATAGACCCTTCCGAGCGGCTGGAACCGGTCGTAATATGCGCTGAAGGTCGTGGTCTCAAGCCAGTCGCTGTTGTCCTCGATCGCAGTGAAGAACCGGTCGAGCCAGCGGTCCTCATAGCAGTGCTTGTAGGTATTCGGCCAGACGCCGAACTTCTCGCCGTCGTCAGCCATGGTAAGAAGCGGATTTCCGCCCTTCATCGATACTTCCCTGAAATAAGAGATCGTCTCTTCAACGGATCTGAACGGGATCAGGTACCGGAGCTTTTCGCTGCCCGGGAACACGCTCACGATATTGCCGTCTTCCTCGGTAATGTAGTACCCGAGAAGATCCCTGTCCTCAAGCCCGGTAAGCTTGAAGTGGTAGTCGTCGATCGGCAGGTATTCAATGCCTGCCTCTGCAATGAACTTCGGCATCTGCGGTTCCCATACGCGCTCGGCAAGCCACATGCCCTTTGGCGTATGCCCAAGGTTCTTTACAAGAAACTTCGAAAGCTCCTTTACCTGGAGCGGCCGGTCTTTTTCCGGCAGCACCGTAAGGATCGGCTCATAAAAGCCTCCTGAAAGCAGTTCTATCCTCTGCTCTTTGACGAGATTACGGAGGATCTCTATTGCCTCGGGATGGTGATCGAGCATCCACGAAAGAAGATGTCCCGAATAATGGAGCACCACCTTCAGTTTTGGATGACCGAGCAGGGTTTCGAGGAACGGCAGATAGGACTTTGCATAACAGTCCTCGAGCACATGATCGAAATTCCCTACCGGCTGATGATTATGAAATGCGAGAATAAGATGAAGTCTTGACATCTGCTCCTTATCCGGTTATACCCCTGCGAATAAAATTATTAATGTATTCCTCCGGCAGCAGGCAGGCAATGGATTTTTGCTTACCAATATACCATAAACGACCGATACGGTGAAAGAATCCGGCCGCAAACAGACTGACGTCAGCGGATCCCTGATACTGATAAGTGCATTAGTTATTTGTCATCAATAAATCTCCCCTCACCCCTCGGGGCAGTTTTCCTCCCTTTGGCAAAGGGAGGATAGGAGGGATATTATAATTGGACGTCTTCATACCTTTGAACTGCTTAGCAGAAATCCTGCTACTGTCTTCTGAGGCTGCGCGGCATCCCAATATGCATACAGACAGGGCGTTTTCCCGATCCCGTCAAGCAGGTACGGGCTGCCAAAAGAGATAAAAAGGTCAGCCCTGGACCTGAAGTGTCTGAGCATGCTGAAGAGCCAGATACTCGCGCCGCCCTTCCATGCCTTTGTCTCTGAAAATAGGGCAACGATCATAAACTCATCTTCCTGTTTACGAATACCCTGAGCCTTTGAGCCCGGTCCGAGCTCGAGCACCCTTATTCCCGGCATATGCTTCTTCATGATACGGCCAAAGCCCCTGCCCTTGTCCCCGGCGTCATCGTTAAGAATAATAAGCAGAGGGGTTCCCCTGATGCTGAATCTGCGTGAGGCCGTGACCGCATCATCGGTAAGCTGCCTGGACATGCCGGCATGAAGATCAAAAGCCGGTTCATTGCTGACGGCTGAAGGTCTTAACCTTTTTCGGAATTTAATCAGTCTCGCAGGATCAGACCATGGGTTCATTCTCTCCAGAGAGGCTGCAACTTTTTCTGCATCCGACGGATGAAGCAGTATATCGACCCCTGCCTCCAGCGCCCGGAATGACGCCTCTTCCTCGGAAAAGTTGCCGATGCCGCCCATATTCAGCGCATCGGTAACAAGCAGGCCGTCATATCGCATTTCCCTGCGAAGGAACTGCACTGCATTCTTTGAAAAGGAGACCGGTGTTCCTGACGCATCAAGCGCAGGCACGCTCAGATGGCCTAACATGATCATCCTGACCCCTGCCTCTATTGCCGCTGCAAAGGGCTTCAGTTCATATCTCCGCAGCCTCTTCATATCCTGACGCAGGACCGGTAGCCTGATATGGGAATCGACCGAGGTATCGCCATGGCCGGGGAAATGCTTGCCGCAGGCTGCAATGCCGCTGCCCTGAAGAGCCTTGATCATTTCAGTGCCAAGCAGGGAGACGACCGCAGGGTCCTCGCCAAACGCCCTGACCGCGATGATCGGGTTCTTCGGATTGGTATTGATATCGAGCACCGGCGCAAAGATCGTGTTTATGCCAACATACTTCGCCTCGACCGCCACTGCCTTAAACGACCTTCTCAGAAGGTTTATCGCTGACCGCTGACCGCCGCCGGCTGACCGCTGATAGCTGATAGCTGATAGCTTTTTATACGCCGCCCCAAGCGCCATGGCAGGAGGGAAAAGCGTGCCGCCCTTCAGCTGCTGCCCCAGCCCCCGCTCAAGATCAGAGGAGATGATCAGCGGAAGTTCTGCCTCTTCCTGAAGTCTTCTGACATAGGTCCGAACGGTCTGAAGATCGCCGCCAAAGATAATAAAGCCTGCGATACCTTTTCTGACGAGGGCACGGTACCGGGAGAAGTTCTTCCTGATCTCTTCCCCGTTCAGCCTCGGGATCATGAACTGGTAATAATTCTGCATGACGGTATTATACCTGCAACAAACCGATCTGTTTGTAAAGAATCATTACATGTTGGTATTCTAATCAAAGGCAGTTGCAGATGGTATCTCGTCAATTTCACGAGATTCGATTATAGTTCAAAAAATCCCTCCTAACCTCCCTTTGCCAAAGGGAGGGACAACACCCCTCTTTGACAAAGAGGGGCAAGGGGAGATTTTGTGATAATTGCCACCTGGTTCAGGGCAAACAAATTAACATTCAATACAGAGGTGCATATGGGATTATTTGATCGTCTAAAGCAGGGACTGACCAGGACCAAGCAGGGCTTTGTCGAAAAGGTCGAGTCGATCTTCAAGGGAAAGGCCATAGACAGCGAAACCCTTGAGGAACTGGAAGAGGCCCTTATCCTTGCAGACATCGGCGCAGGCAGCGCTTCCGAGATCGTTGAGCATCTCAGGGAGAAGGCAAGAAAAGGAGAGTTTGACGAATCCGGTTCTGTCAGGGATTTCCTGAAAAAAGAGCTCTCCAGCCTGTTAGGCAGAGGCCAGAAGCTGGTGCCCTTCGGAGAAAAGCCGTTTGTGATCCTGACCGTGGGCGTCAACGGCGCAGGCAAGACAACGACCATCGGCAAGCTCGCGAGCAGATTCAGGGACCAGGGGTATTCCGTGCTGCTTGCTGCCGGCGATACGTTCAGGGCAGCAGCGATCGAGCAGCTTGAGATCTGGGGGAACAGGACAAACGCCCAGGTGGTCAGGCATCAGAGCGGTTCAGACCCCTCGGCAGTGGCATTCGATGCGATCGAGGCTGCAAAGGCGCGGGGCACTGACATAGTGATCATCGACACCGCAGGCCGTCTGCATACCAAGAGCCCGCTCATGGAGGAGCTGAAAAAAGTGCGGCGCGTCTGCGATAAGGCAATGCAGGGTGCTCCGCATGAGGTGATGCTCATCGTTGACGCCACAACCGGCCAGAACGCGCTCAAACAGGCCCAGATCTTCAACGAGGCGGTCGGCGTGACTGCCATTGCCCTGACCAAGCTTGACGGCACTGCCAAAGGCGGCATCGTCTTTGCGATCAAGAAAGAGCTGAATATCCCGGTCAAGCTGATCGGTGTAGGTGAAAAAGTTGAAGACCTTCAGGATTTTGAACCGGATGAGTTCGTAAAAGCGCTGTTTGACTGACCGTTGATGCTTATGTCATCCATCAATAAATCTCCCCACCCCCTCTTTGCCAAAGAGGGGCAGTTTTCCTCCCTTTAGCAAAGGGAGGGGAGGAGGGATTTTATAGCTAACATGAAACAATTCGAACTCCTCGACATATCCGGTGATGCAGGCATCAGGGCCTTTGGCAAAGACCTTCCTGAACTTTTCATCAACGCAGCCGCAGGCATGTACGGTCTTATCACTGATCTCAGGGATATTCAGGCAGGGAAGACGCTCGAAATTTCGGTGAAAGGCAGCTCGCTGGAAGGGCTCCTCGTCTCTTTTCTGAACGAACTGATCTTCCATTTCGACACGTACGGGTTTACAGGAAAGAGTATCAGCATACAAAACTTCCAAGCTGGCAGGCCGGCAGGCCGGCACACTGGAGAGCCGGAAAGCGGTCAGGCTGACAAGCCGGCCGGCTTGCAGGCCTATAAGCTTAAGGCTGTAGTGACCGGCGAAGAGTTCGACCCTGAACGGCACAAGGGAAAATTACTGATCAAGGCCGCAACCTACCACAAACTGCTTATCGAAAAAACAGATGGGCTCTATCGGGCAGAGATTATTTTTGATATTTAGCTGTTCCAGCCCTGCCCGGCCATTATTTTTTATAATATTCCGGATATAATTTTTTTGCACAGCCCGGACAGATGCCATGGCTGAATTGGGCCTCAGAATGTTCATGGATATAGCTTTCGATCTGCTGCCAATACCCCTGGTCATCTCTGATCTTCTTGCAGGAAGCGCAGATAGGGAGAAAACCGCTCAATTGTTTGACCTTTGCAAGGGCGTTCTTGAGTTCTGATATAAGCATTTCCTTTTCTTCTTCCATGTTCTTTCGCACCGTAATATCCCGTGCAATATGGATACTGCCGACGACAGTGCCGGTAATATCGGTCCAGGGCGACGTTGTGACCAGGAACCAGCCCCCCAAATTCTGCTCGTAAACCTCCACGCTGTGGGTTGATCCATCCTGCAAAGTCCTGGTATGAGGACAAGAATCGGCAGGGCTCCCCTTCGCATGCACTGCCTCATAGCATGTTGCGCCGATACATTGCTCTTGTGAAAGGCCTAATCGTCCGGACATCTCCTTATTGATCCGAACGATCCGGTATTTGCTGTCTAAAATGCAGGACGCATCCGGGATCGCATCGAACAGTTTCTGCCAGTTCTCATCAGGCAAAAAAAGCTCTTCCTCTTTTCGCTTGCCGTTTTTGATCTTTAAAGGCTCCCGGTTGTGTTCCATAAAGATATTTTATCCTAAAATTATAATTATGAATAGCCGTAATGTGCACAGTTATCGTTGTTTTCTTTTATAATTGCAAAATAGCGGCAGCCTCGGTCAGGCGGATGGTATGATAGGATACAAATCAACAATGGGCTTATTTCAGCGTATGCATAAAAGCGTTATAAATTAAGGAGATATCGGATGCTGCAGGAACTGATCCTGATACTCACCCAATTCGGAGGCGGCCCGGGAGACCCGGCCAACAATGTCGTGCGTTTTCTTCTGGCTGCCTTTTTCTGGATCGTGCTTTTATTGGTCTCTTCCCGGATGTGGCGCACCTCAGCAGACCGCAGGCATCTTTATTTTTCGATCTCGGCCGCGGTCGGCGCCAGCAGGGAACTGTTCATGTTCAGTGCCGAATACGGCAGCTTCCGGGGATACATATCCTTCCCCACGATCTTCCGCTATTATCCGCCAATAGAGCACGCAGTTGCCATACTTTCGATCATCCTCATGGGGTACGCCTTTCTTCGCTTTTATTTCAGTTTTGAACGCCTCTCACGCATCTTCCTGATCTACAGTTCGCTCCTTACGGCAATTGTCTATATCATTATTGCCCCTCTCTGGACAAGATTCCTGGACGCAACTGCGCGGGCCTCGCTTGATGGCGCACTTTTTATCGGCGCTGCATTCCATGATTTTTCAGGGGACCTGATATTTCGTCTGTTAGGGGCACTTGTTTCCTTTCTGATCCTCGGCTCGTTCCTGTATTCAAAGACCGGAACAAAAAAGTTCCCGTGGCTGGCATTTATTGCATTCTTTTTCTTTTTTATGGATGACGCTCTTCAGGCGGTAAATGATCTGAACGCTGATCGTTATGCGCCTGTATTTGCCCCGCTGCGCCACAACCTTCATATTTGGGCCATCGCACTTCTTGTGGGGGTCTACTGGTGGGAGATCACTCAGGAGCTGAAAATTAAGCGGCAGTTCCTCCAAAGCATGCTGGATGCCATTCCTGACATGATCTTTTATAAAGACACTCAGGGCGCTTACCTGGGCTGCAACCAGAACTATGCCGCCACTATTATCGGCAGGCCAAAAGATCAGATCGTCGGCCGCGCCGAATCCGATTTTATTGCAGACCCTGAACTGGCACAGTTCCTCCGCAAGACCGATCTGGACTGTATCAGTACAAATACATCCCGCTCTGACGAACGGCTGCACACCCTGGCAGACGGCAGGAGAGTGCTCCTGGAGACCATCCGGACCCCATTTCTTGATAATGAGGGAAAGATAGGCGGCCTGATAGGCATCTCCCGCGACATCACCGAACGCAGACACCTTGAGGAACAGCTTCGCCATTCCCAAAAAATGGAGGTGATAGGACAGCTTGCCGGCGGGGTGGCCCACGACTTCAATAATATCCTCTCCGTGATCACCGGGTACGGCGAATTGGCGCTCATGCGCATAGAAAAGGATGATCCGCTGCGTCCTAATATCGAACATATACAGGCCGCGGCAGAGCGGGCAGCCCGTCTGACCGGGAGCCTCCTCGCGTTCAGCCACAAACAGCCGCTTAATGTTAAGGTATTCGATCTGAATCCGGTCCTCCATAATATTGAAAAGTGGCTTAAGAGGATCATCGGCGAAGATATAGACCTTAGTATAGCCTTCGCAGATGAACCCCTCACGGTTTCTGCCGACAGCGGCCAGATCGAGCAGATTATGATGAATCTGGCTGCCAATGCCAGAGATGCAATGCCGGGCGGAGGATCGCTGGTCATGCAATTGCAGCGCTATGAACTGGACTCCTCCTTTGTTGAAATCCACCGCTATGGAACGCCAGGGCAATATGCCATGCTCATCGTTTCTGACACCGGCAGGGGTATGGACGAAACGACCCGGCAAAAGATATTTGAGCCTTTTTTTACCACCAAAGCGATGGGGAAAGGGACAGGTCTCGGCCTGGCTATCGTATACGGGATCGTCAAACAGCACA
Organism: Nitrospirota bacterium; assembly: GCA_016214855.1. Taxonomy (NCBI): domain Bacteria; kingdom Pseudomonadati; phylum Nitrospirota; species Nitrospirota bacterium. Next base: position 47,003 of record JACRMT010000017.1, read on the forward strand.
ACGGCTTTATTAATGTGTACAGCGAGTTAGGGAAAGGAACTGTATTCAAGGTCTATATTCCTCTTTGCGATGCCGGGATAAGCTATGAGGGCATTTTAGCCCCCTCCTTGCAATTGAAGGGCAGAGAAACAATCCTGGTTGCAGAAGATGACGAGCATGTGCGCGGAGTCGTGCTGGCGACACTGAAAAAATTCGACTATGACATAATCCTTGCTGAAGACGGGCAGGATGCTGTTGAAAAGTTCAAGAAGAATGCTGACAGGATCCAGCTCATCCTGATGGACATCATCATGCCAGGGCTGAATGGCAAAGATGCGGCCGAACAGATCAGGCAGATCCAGCCGGATGCCGCAATTCTCTTTACCAGTGGATATACCGCGGACATCATTCAGGGGCGGGGAGAACTTGACGCAGGAGAAGAACTCATCATGAAACCGGTCAAACCTGCTGAACTGTTGCGAAGGATCCGGAAGATGCTCGATGATAAGCAATAGACTGCCTCATGAGAGAGATTTTCAAGAAAGGAGAACCCATGTCTCTTGAAAAACTGAAACGGCTTGATGACACGAGACTTGAGGTGCCGGTCTCATACAGGGACGGCATGCAGGTCCCCGGCATTATCTATGTTGACAGGACCCTTGAAAAGGATCTGGAGGCATCAGCCATCGAGCAGGTGGCGAATGTTGCCACGCTTCCCGGCATAGTCAGGGCATCCCTTGCCATGCCAGATATCCATAACGGGTATGGGTTTCCGATAGGCGGCGTTGCAGCCTTTGACCTGCAGGACGGGATTGTCTCGCCCGGAGGCGTCGGTTACGACATAAACTGAGGCGTCCGCCTCCTCAGGAGCAACCTGATGAAACAGGACCTGCTCCCGCGGATCAGGGACCTCGTCGAGGTCCTGTACAGGGAGATTCCCTCAGGTGTCGGATCCAAGGGCAAGATACGCCTCAGCCTCGGTGACGAGAAACAGGTGCTGATCAAAGGCGCACGATGGGCTGTAGAAAGCGGGTATGGTGAAGCATCCGACCTTGAACGTATCGAATCCCACGGCTGCATTGAGGGCGCTGACCCAACACTAATCAGCAGCAAGGCATACGAGCGCGGACAGGCGCAGCAGGGAACGTTAGGTTCAGGCAACCATTTCCTTGAGATACAGTATGTTGACAAGATCTATGATGATCGGGCAGCTGACGGATTTGGGCTTTTTGAAGGACAGGTAACGATCATGATCCATACAGGATCGAGGGGATTCGGCCACCAGGTATGCACTGACTTTCTGGAGGTGATGGAGCGCGCAGCAAAGAAATACCGGATCACGCTCCATGATAAAGAGCTTGCCTGTGCGCCGGTATCGAGTCCGGAAGCCCAGGACTATCTTGGCGCCATGCGTGCTGCCGCAAACTATGCCTGGGCCAACAGACAGTGCATCATGCATTGGACACGTGAGGCCTTTATGAAGGCATTGGGCGCCTCTCCCAGGGAACTTGGCATGCAGCTTATCTACGATGTTGCCCATAACATCGCTAAGATCGAAGAGCATACAGTACATGGTCAAAAGAAGAAGCTCGTGGTGCATAGGAAGGGAGCTACGCGGGCGTTCCCTCCGGGACATCCTGAACTGCCTGATGCATACCGGCATCTCGGCCAGCCGGTCCTGATCCCCGGCGACATGGGAAGGGCATCCTATGTTCTGTCAGGCACAGAAAAGGCAATGCAGGAGACCTTCGGTTCGACCTGCCATGGCGCCGGCAGAGTAATGTCGCGCCACCAGGCAATACGCCGCGCAAAGGGCCGTGCAATCTGGCGGGAAATGGAAGACAAGGGCATCATCGTGCGGTCAGCAGGAAGGGAGACGCTTGCTGAAGAGATGTCAGAGGCATACAAGGATATCTCAAATGTCGTGGATGTGGTGCATAAAGCAGGGATATCGACAAAAGTGGCGCGCTTGCGGCCGATGGGAGTGGTGAAGGGATGAAAAAAGACAGCGGTCAGTTATCAGCTGTCAGCTATCAGCATGGCAACAAACCGCCTGCTTTGATCCATCGCCTTCTTGTTGTTTTCTCCATGCTGAATTCTGTCTTCTGTATTCTATATGCTAAGGTATTTTCATGAAACTCAGAATCGGCAAGATCTCCTATGCCAATGTCTGGCCCATCTTTTATATGCTTGAAAAAGAGGCAGACTGCTCGTCCTATGAGTTCCTTGAGGGCGTGCCCTCAGCCCTCAATCAGATGCTCAGGCAGGGCAGCATCGATATCAGCCCTTCCTCTTCCATCGAATATCTGAAGAACCCGGACATATACGATATCATCGAAAACCATTCGATCGATTCGAACGGGCCGGTTGGAAGCGTCCTGCTCTTCAGCAAAAAACCGCTGGAAGAACTTGAAGGAGAGACGATCCTGACGACCTCCCAGTCTGAGACATCCATTGCCCTGCTTCAGATAATCTGCAGGAAATTTTACGGGCTCACCTGCAGCTATGCACCGTCAGCAGAACCGATCGGAAACGCGATCGCGACTCATGCAGCATATCTCCTGATCGGCGATGACGCACTCACCCAGTCAGGGAAGTGGCCTGACCTGCATATCTATGATCTGGGGCAGCTCTGGACCGAACATACCGGACTTCCCTTCACCTATGCGCTCTGGCTTTTGAGAAAGGAAAGCCGCAGGGAAAAAGAAGCACTCATCAAAAGATTTGTGATCGATCTTGAAGGCGCCCGGCAGCGTGCGCTGGCCGATCTCGCTGGCATTGCAGCAGTATCGCCCTTCAGAGGCATACTCTCAGAGACGCAGCTCGTCGATTACTGGAGGGGCATATCCTATTCCTTCGGTGCCGACCATAAGAAAGGGTTCGATCTCTTCAGGCAGTACGCCTCAGAACTCGGCCTGCTTTCTCCTTCTTCCCGAAAAAGAAGCCTGTTTCCCTAAAGCGGAATTTTTCTCTTGCATAGCATGCCGTTTTTATTGTATTTTTTTATGGCATAAAATTTGTAATTGTACTTATTGGATTACTTACTAAGCAGAGATTTATTCCAACATAAAAGGAGGTGAAGTATTATGAAGAAAGTTTTGGCACTTATTATTGCTCTCATGTTCGCATTTGCCGTCACAGCAGCTTTTGCTGCAGATGCTCCGAAGGCTGAGGAGAAGAAAGCTCCTGCAAAGGCTGAAGAGAAGAAAGCTGACGACAAGGCTGTAGACAAGAAAGCCGCAAAGAAGGCAAAGAAGACAAAGGATGCTCCGAAGGCTGAAGACAAAAAGGCTGCTGCTCCTGCAAAGGTGGAGGAAAAGAAGCCTGCTGCTCCTGCACCTGCTGCAGCTCCGAAAGCTGAAGAGAAGAAGCCCGCTGCTCCTGCAAAGAAGTCAGCCGGTTACTAATTTTTATTGAGCCTCAAAACAGAAAGACCTTCCCGGAGCAGACGCTCCGGGAAGGTCTTCTCATACTAAGACCGTTCTGCATTGACAGACCGGAGCGGATTCCTTAACAATAACACCATGCAGATTATCAGAAACAGGATCCGGGACTATTTTCTCAGACTTTCCCTGAACCAGAAACTCGTGGCCATGATGTTGATGCTCAGCATCATATTGCTGACCATCTATTTCTTTCTCTATCTCCAGACAGAAAAGGCGATGTACCGCGAGTTCGAGAACCAGACCGTGGAACTGTCCAAGGCTATTCAGGTCGGCGTAGAAGAAGTGACCAGCACTGGCGCAACTGATGAAAAAAGGCTTCAGGACTATCTGAAGAAGCTGAATACACGGGGGGTCAAAGAGATCTCGATCATCAACAACAGTTCTGACAAGATAATCTCCAGTACGAACCCGGTCAAGGTCGGGAAAGACGTTTCTGCCAAACGGAAAGAACTGATCGTCAAGGCCGAACTCGGAGAGACCGTTGCCGGCGAAGGCCATGCATATAATGTCATCATCCCTGTTGTTGCAGGAGAAAAGCATTTTGGCTATATCCATCTGACGATCAATACCGACGATTTTTCTGCGTTTTCGCGAAAGCGTCTTTTTGCCAGGCTCTTCGCCGTCATTTTCGTCTTCGGCATCGGCATGCTCCTGACCGTGTACCTTGCCAAGAGCTATACCAAACCGATCGAAGAGGTTGTGCGGGTGGCTCAAAGCGTTGCAGCAGGCAATCTGAATCATGAGCTGAACGCTGACAGGAAAGATGAGATAGGGAAACTGGCACAGAGCTTCAATTTCATGGTCGAGCGTCTCAGAGAACAGCGCGACCTCGAGGAGAAGCTGAGAAAGGCAGAACACCTTGCAGGCATCGGTCAGTTCGCTACAAGCATTGCCCATGAGATCAAGAACCCGCTTAATTTTATCAGCCTTTCGATCGACCTGATCAGGGAAAAATATAAACCGGCGGACAGCGCTACGCAGGGGAATTTCGACTCCATGATCGTGAACATCAAAAAAGAGATCCAGCGGGTGAGCAGGTTTGCCGAGAGTTTCCTTGAATATGGAAGACCGCTTGAACTGAACCGCCAGTTGACCGACATGGGCAAGCTTATCGATGAAGTGATCGATCTTGTGACGGTCAAGGCACAGATGGAGAATATCGAGATCCGGAAGTCCTTCGAATCACTGCCGGAGCTTTTCGTTGACCCTGAGTTCATCAAGACCTGCCTGTACAACATCATCCTCAATGCGTTTCAGGCAATGCCGGCAGGAGGAATACTTGCCGTCACGACAAAACAGCATCTCAACAGTTTTCTCTTCATCATCGAAGATACCGGCATCGGCATTCCCGAGGACAGCATATCACGGGTCTTTGACCCCTTCTTTACAACAAAGACCACGGGGCTTGGACTGGGACTTGCCTTGACCAAAAGGGTCATTGAAGAACATAAGGGCAAGGTCGAAATAGAAAGCGAAAATGGCAGAGGCACCACCTTTACCATAACCCTGCCGTTGGAAAGAGAGGCATGATATGGCAGTGATCCTCGTTGTTGACGACGAACCCCTGCAGCGGGATATCCTGAAGACAATCCTTGACGATGAGGGATACGAAACGCATACCGCGGCATCAGGAGAAGAAGCGCTCAGGACCATCGGGAAATTCCATCCTGATGTGATCCTCACCGATCTCAAAATGGAAGGCATGGGCGGCATAGAACTTCTTGCAGCAGCGCGGGCCGAGGACTCTTCTCTGACATTCATTGTTATGACAGCCCACGGCACAGTCGGCTCAGCGGTCGAAGCGATGAAAAAGGGCGCATTTGACTATCTCCAGAAGCCGCTCGAAAAGGACAACCTGCTCATTACCGTCAGGCGGGCAACTGAACATGCTGAACTCCTGAAAGAGAACCTGCAGCTCAAGAAAGAACTCTATGACCGGTTCAGGATGGAAGGCATTGTCGGCAGATCACCGAAGATGCAGGACGCGATCGAGATCATGAAGAAGGTCTCAGGCAGCCCGGCAACGGTGCTGATCATCGGGGAGAGCGGAACCGGAAAAGAGCTGATAGCACGGGCGATCCATTATAACAGCCCGCGTCGCACCAAGCCGTTTATCGCGCTGAATTGCGCTGCCATACCCGAGAATTTATTTGAGAGCGAGCTGTTCGGTTATGAGCCGGGTGCCTTCACCGGCGCCTCGGCACGCAAGATCGGCCTTTTCGAGGCGGCAAACAACGGCACGCTCTTCCTTGACGAGATCGGCGATATGCCGCTCATGATGCAGTCAAAACTGCTCCGGGTCCTTCAGGACAGGGAGATCAGAAGACTTGGCGGCAAGGACCCCATCAAGATCGACGTCAGGATCATCACCGCAACGAACAAGGACCTGGTAAAGGAACTCTCGAAGGGAGGGTTCAGGGAGGATCTGTACTACCGGCTCAAGGTCGTTACGATCCAGCTTCCGCCGCTCAGAGAACGGAAGGAGGACATACCGGCGCTGGTGGAATTTTTCAGGGCAAAATACAACAGCGAGTTCGGCAAGCGTATAAAGGGTGTTGACCAGCCCTCGCTTAAGGCGCTTGTTGAATATTCCTGGCCGGGCAACATCCGGCAGCTGGAATCGGTCATCGAACGCGCAGTCATCATGAGCGATCATGATGCGATCAGCCTGAAAGATATAAAAAGCGAACTCGGTAATTCTCAGCCTGCCGAACTCTTTGATTTTGATCTCGGCGACAACGGCATTAATTTCGAAGAGCTCGAGAAGAACCTCTTGAAGAAGGCGATGGCCAGATCGAACGGAGTTGTTGCCAAGGCCGCAAAGCTTCTCGGCATGAGCTACAAGACCTTCTGGTACCGCTGGGAAAAGATCAGCATGGAGCCTGCCTCAAAAAAAGCTGCTGATGAATAATTCGGATCATCCCGCCCGGCTCATCTCAGACCAGCTCAGCCTCCCCTTTCTCCGCGATGAACATGCTCTGCGCTCTTCCCTGAAGAAACTGTTAGGAAAAGATATCGGGCTCACCCTTACCGACAACAGGACAAGCATGCTTTCAATAAGAAAGGAATCGGAAAAGCTCAGTCTCCGCATGCACCGAATATTTCTTGAAGCAGAAGAAGCTGTTATCCGGGCAGTTGCCGACTTTATCAAAAACAGGAGGTCTGCCCGTCCGGTGCTTCAGGCCTTTATTCGCGCTCAGAGCAGTTCACTGAGATCCCGGACACCGCGGAAAAGGACAGCCTTGCTCAGGACAGAAGGGGCCTGCCACTGCCTTGCGTCATTGTTCGATAATGTCAATGCCGCCTATTTTCAGGGAGAGATTACTGCCTCGATCACCTGGGGCAGGAGGGCGTCCGGCAGGAGAACCCGGCGCGTGACGCTTGGGAGCTATTGCCGGGATTCCGGAACCATCAGAATTAACCCTCTGCTTGACCGGCAGACCGTGCCGTCTTTCTTCCTTGAGTTCATCATCTACCATGAAATGCTCCATGCGTCCCTGGGCACGGTGGTCAGAAATGGAAGGCGCTCAGTCCATTTCAGGGAGTTCCGCCAACGAGAAAAGCAGTTCGCCGCCTATGAGCAGGCGATCGTCTGGGAGAAAGAACACCTCGCCAGGTGATCTGCATTGTTCCTACTGAAGCTGCTCAGGTTGTTTAGACTGTAGTCTGTAAGTATAGACTAACGACTAAACAGTTTCAGACTAAAAACCTATTAGTCTAAACACCTACAGACTATCTACCTATCCTCTAACAAATTATGAAAAAAAGTTAATCCAATATTCATCTCAACTTCAGAGAGATTGCATAACATATGTATCCGAGAATACCTCGGAACCCTCCATTACCCTCGGGCCCTGCAATGCAGGGCCCCTTTTTTTGACTCACAGCGTTGAAAACCCCTTCATCTCATCATGACATGGGTTGTCTGACAATCGTTTTCCACTTTTCCGGTGCTGCCCGTCTTATATCACTTAAATAGATTTCGTGGTGCTTGCCAACCCTGCTGCTGCCATTATCTTCTATGAACAGATGCACCTTCTCAATGGTCGGCCCCTCAGCTGAGAAGGGTCCAATATGCATTATTTGCGCGGCCTTTCCCTCCCTGAACGTTTCGAATCTTACCAAAGACAGGGAAACAGGCTTTTTCTTCCTTTCCACCTCTTCCGTTGCCTTATTGACCATTTTCAGTGTAATGAACGCCGGTTGCATGAGCATCAAAGTCCACTTCCAGGCAGCCTTGTTTCCTTTACTGAATGCGGACATATCATCAGACCACCAAAGGGCTTCGAGCGGCAATACGCCATAGTCGACACCCATTTCGCCTTTTTTGACCATGAACTTCAGCGTGTAGGAAACAGAATAGAGCGCTTCGATCGCATCACTGAATGCTTGCGAGGTGTTTGGGTCCCCCTCACCGTCAACCATTAAGAAGTTCATTTCAGGCACATTCACAATTTCAACTTTTTGGGCTGATGGCCCATAGAGGTGTTTAAGCTGTTTTTTGTAGTCTATTTTTTCCATTTCCTTTGCCAACACGTCACATTCTCATTTTATACTCCCAACGCCCGAAGTAACTCGAGAGGCGAAGCCGAATCGGGTTGAGATATGTGTTATGCAGATTATTATTCATTGTTGTCTGAAGTGCTCGGCAATACGTCGACTCGCCACGAGTCGCCTTCTTTGACAAGCTCAATTTTGCTTTTGTATTGAAATGCCTTTGACTCACCCGAGTAATATTCGTATAAAATTACCGGAAAGACAATTCGCTTCGAATTTATTTCTTTGCCGTTCCCGATTTCGAAGGAAATGTGGCGCGGATTACTGAGGCCTGACATGTATTGTATGAACCAATCTTCATTATTTTCTTTCTTGAGTTTAGTTGATAGGTTCGCCGAAATAAGTTTATTGCCTGAATCGGCATCACGTTTTGACCATGCAACAAGAAAATCATTTGCCGTTTCCAATGCCTGGACGTAGGTTGCTGAAACAATTGGCGCAGTCACTTTGCCTTCTGCGATAGGAACAAACAGAATCAGGCTGATTATTAAAATTGTCTTAGTTATCATATTATCGTTATGCATAATGCGGCAGTTGAGCGGCCCCGAAGGGGGTCTGACTCGAACTCCTGGTTCTCCCGAGCGTTAGCGAGCGGAAACCAGAAGTTCGTCCGCTCAACTGCCGCATTCTGCGCTCGCGAAGCGAGCGGAGAACTGATGAGTTAAGCGGGTTCCCCGCTTGAACGATTGGTTATAGATAGTCATCCTTGTCCAATGTCGAGGTGCGACCCCTCTGCACTATTCCACATCATCATTGTGAATAAATCCATAAAGAAATACGTCCTTTTCGTAATGGGTAACATGCCAATATGGCCCATCGTCCTCAAACCCTTCTACTCGATAATCAGTTTCAATCTTTTGCATGCCCGGGGGTATTGCGCCGATTATTTTTGAGTTTCTATCAGCTTTTTCAAAGACAGAAACATTATCTTGGCGTAATGTAAGTTGATAACGACCATATCCTGAAGTTCTAATGCCCTCACGCGTCTTATGAATAGCCAGAATGATATCTAAAGTTGCTGAAAAGATATATTCAAGCTTATCAGCGAGTAAGTCTCTATCTAACTTAGCGAAGTCATGTTTTACAATCCACTTGCCATCCGTAGTCTTGAATACTTCAGGTGTTAGCCTCCAAACATTCCAAAATGCGGTAGTATCGACGCCATTGGTTAGCAGCTCTTGGTTTATACGGCTATGGTCATAAACTATGTAGTCTGTAGGTTCTTTAACATTCTTATCAATATACTCCTTGTTTTGCGTGTAATAAGGTGCATATGTAAAGCCCGCAAGAAGCCCCATAGGCTTACCGTCCTTGTATTCTGAAATGCTGTAATCTTTTTCGATTGCAAGAAAGATAGCCTTCCGACAGTTGATTGCACAATTTTCCATCTCATTTTTTTCAAGGTCAGCTTTTGCTTCCAGTAGCAAGGTTTTTGTCGCACCATCTTTCAGTAAATCGATTGCACATATTGTAGAGAATGACGCACCTAATAGCTCCAACGATACTTCGTCAAAAAACTCATGAACTGCAACAGTCAGGCGCTCGCACTCATCACGCTCAGGTTGGATGCCATAGTGTTTCGAGTCTACTCTCAGTCTATTGAGACGCAACAACTTCACTCTAAATGGAAGTTCTTTTGGTGCAATTTTATCATTAATTGCAACAAAATATTTATCAAATTTAGTGTTCTGATCAATAGCGGCGTTTACGTGCTCAGCAACTGCAATTAAGAATGCCTCGACACTGTCTTGAAAAAGATTTACTGCAGAGAAAAGGTAAAGATCATTTTTTGAGCGAAGACTTGATAGTCCAAGTTCATACAAATGCCTTGCCAATGATATTCTACGTATTATCTCAATGTCCATATGTCTTTAATCATCTCAGGCTAACGCCGAGGCTAACCAGAGAGGGGGATATGAATAATAAAAAAGTCCGACAGCTACCCCGAATCTGGTTGAGCCGTTTGTTAACTGCTTCCGTCATCTTTTTTCTTCACTTCAAAGGCGGCGGTATTTTGAAGAACCCGTAGAAATTCAGTCTGAATCTTCCCTTGCATCTCCGCTTGGTCAACGTGACCTTGTGGAATATAAAACTTATCAATGTCAGTCTGTTGTAGATTTTTATAGCCCAAGTCTTCAGCAATCGCGGATAGCAGTTCAAGATATTTGTGCTTCTGATTCTCTAATGCCCTTGAATCAGGTATTGTTTGGCAGAGAAACTCATAATATTCATGCCAAAGTCGGATTACCTTATCATTGGCATGAAAAATTACATCCAGTGTATTCAGGGCCTCAACCAGGGCAAAGCTTATTGGGATGGATTTGCGATGGCCCATTAAGGTCAGGAATACCTTATGTTTGATTTCCTGTTTTTCTTTTTGCCTTTGATAGGCCAGTGTAATGATGACGGCGATAACCGGGCCAACAATGACCGCGATAATATTCATGGTTTGATTGTCCATTATTTGCCTCCATTTTTATTTTTATTGCCAGTTAACAAGTTATTATCTAGTTACAGAAATGCATCTATATATAGATACATGCATCTACAGATATATGCTTGCATCTACCCGTAGAGAGGTCTTGTCAATAGGTGTGTAAAAAGCCATCAGGCGGCCATCCTTTCAAGCACCTTCGATTCGCATTTCATAATCCCGTCGACAAACTGTTTTTCTTCGTAAACATTCTGCAATAACCCATAACCCTTCAATGCTC
>JACRMT010000018.1 GCA_016214855.1 Nitrospirota bacterium
TACATTGTTACAGATTCTCTCGATTACCCTTTTCGAGAAAATGTCTTTACAACAAGCACTTCAGACTATAGAAGAAAGATCAAATATGTTAGACAGCCAAAACCAGTTGAATTTATTCAGTTCTTAACCGGACACTAGTGAAATGCCCTCAAACTTTATGACTTTTTCAAGAAGCACCTGAGCATGATGCGCCCTCGACCCTGCGTGACGTATCAATGTCCCGCAGCATCGCCCCACAGCTCCTTGAGTCGTCGGTCACGACCGCAGCTGGTACGATAGTACTTGTAGCGGATCGGGTTCTTCTTGTAATAGTGCTGGTGATACTCCTCCGCAGGGTAGAACTCGGTGGCCTGCACAATCTCGGTTACAACAGGTTCTTTAAAGGGCTTGTTATTTTCCAATTGTGTCTTTGCCTGCAATGACAGCCTCTGCTGGTGCTCATTATGATAGAAGATGGCGCTTCGGTACTGATTCCCCGAATCACAAAACTGCCGGTCCCTGGCGGTCGGATCGATGTTATGCCAAAAGACGTTCAGGAGCTTCTCGTAGGTCACTTTTGCCGGGTCATAGACCACCTGAACTGCCTCGGCATGCCCGGTTCCTCCGGCCGAAACCTCTTCATACGTAGGATTCTTCTTGCGTCCGCCGGTGTAGCCGGGGGTGACTGAAACTACACCCGGAATCCTGTCAAACGGCTGCTCCATACACCAGAAGCAGCCGCCTGCAAAGGTCGCTTTCTCATTTTTGGTTGCTGCCATGACGGTGGCGGCTGTGATGAGTATGACTGACAGTCCCATCACTGCGGTAGTAAGCACTTTCATTATGTCTCCTTTCTGATAATGAATTATCTTTTTATCGCAACAAACTGCATGGCAGCAGAATTCATGCAGTAGCGCAGCCCGGTCGGTTTGGGGCCGTCGTTAAAAACATGGCCGATATGGCTGTCGCAGCGTCGGCAGAGAACCTCTGTGCGGCGCGAGAATATACTGTTGTCCGGCCTGGTGATGATGTTCTCGGGAGCGATTGGCGCAGTAAAGCTCGGCCAGCCGGTCCCGGAATCATATTTGTCCTCAGACCTGTACAGATCGAGTTCGCAGGCCGCACAACGGTAAATGCCGTGCTCGGAATGCTTGTCGTATTTTCCGGAGAAGGCCCGTTCAGTTCCTTTATTCCGAAGGATGGTATACTGCTCCGGGGTCAAGATTTTTTTCCACTGTTCTTTGGTTTTCGTAACAGTGTCGCTCATAACATAGCCCCCTTTTTCGGTGGAATAGACCTTGATCTGCGTTGTCATTGATTTGTCGGACGCCCCAGCCGGATTTCCCGTTCCGCCATAAAAAACAATACTACCGGCAATGAGTCCGGTCAGCAGGATTCCCCATAGTATGGTCTTATTTTTCATTTTGTCTCTCCTTCATCTTCTCTTCGTTCCGTGGTTTCATATTTCGTCCTCTTTTTTTTAAAACTTTTGACTCTGCCGCAGATTAGCTCATCAGCTATCTTTTGTGTAAGTTGGGCCAGTTCTCATCTGCCTTTATGATATTTCTCGGAATGTCTTTGCTCCACTTGTCCCTTATTTTCTTGCTGAGATTGAGGTAAAGCCTTCCATTAACAATACTCCACGCCTCAGGGTCGATATCAGCCGTGGACCCACGGCTCACTGCATATGCTCAATAACCGCCATACTTTGGGGCATACTTCTCAGGGTCCTTGATGAAAAGGTCCCTGTGCGCAGCGCCTGAAAAATGCCATTTTGCACCCATCCACTCATATTCGAATTCCTTGCTGCCTTTCACGGGTTTGCCCTGAGTAAAATAGGCCACAGAATCATAACCTTTAATTGCCGACCCGTCAGAACTCTTGTTGACAGGTTCGATTGAGAAGGCAGAACTTACCATTAATAAGCAGAACACTATCGTGATAAGAATTCTCACAACAGTTTTCTTCTTGTTTCTTCTAAAAGTTCGCTCCGACATCATTTTCCCTCCTGCTACTGATTAAAATAAACTCTTTTAAGACAAGTATATCAAATACCTAACAGATAGCAAGTCCATGGAAAACATTGATAACTGAAATAAATAACCCTGTAGTGAAAGGCGGACGTTATTAACTATTCCACTGTCTCCAGATATGTACCGGCCTTCTTTAAGGCCGCTTCCATTTCTTCAATTGTAATGACTGCCGGATCATAATAAACAGTGTTTATCTCTTTAAAGTGGCGAAAGCCTTTTTCAACTCTCTTTACGCCTTTCAGCCCTTCCAGGGCCTCCTTACCCACGTCATATCAGGAAACGCGGAAAACAACCGTTGCATCATCGTGCGCCGAAGAGGATAAAACCACAGATGTTGAAGAAAAAATATAAAGCCCCGCCCCGGCTAGTATGCATATCAGAAAAAAAGTCACGACATCTCTCCTCATTTCAAAGCCACCTTCCTTTTAGCGTTAATAAAAAGCTTACACCGGATAAATCACAGGATAGTCACGAAAAAATCATAATTCTATAACGGGAAGGCATATCGGGCAATCCACGACGCATTGGATGTCTTTTTGCGGGAAATTGTCTTTTGTGATACTCTTGTGACAAGTGTAAGGTAAAGTAAATCACAAACAGGCATTTGGAGCGTTCACCGTGTCAAAACGCATACTTGTCATTGAAGACAATAAAGATATCGCTGAACTTCTGGCGATGCATCTCCGGGATCTTTCCTTCGAGATTGATATTGCCGCCAACGGCGCAGCAGGCCTTGCAAAGGCAGAGGCGATAGACTATGACCTTATAGTGCTCGACCTCATGCTTCCCGGCCTGGACGGGCTGGAGATCTGTAAACGTCTGCGCAGCAGGCCCTCTTATGTTCCCATCCTTATGCTTACCTCAAAGTCCTCGGAACTGGACAGAGTTCTCGGCCTTGAGATCGGGGCAGATGACTATGTAACCAAGCCGTTCAGCATCCCTGAACTCCTTGCACGGATAAAGGCCATCTTACGGCGCGTTGAGAATCTTGAGGAGTCACGGAAGGGAACCGTATCTGAAATAACTTGCGCTGAAGGTCTTGTTATAGATCCTGGGAGGCGCAAGGTAAAACTGCATGGAAAAACCGTGGAGCTTACAGCAAGGGAATTCGACCTTCTCCTGCATTTTGCCCGGCATCCAGGGCGCGTATACACGCGTTCGCAGCTGCTGGACCTTGTGTGGGGTTACGGGCACGAGGGATATGAGCATACTGTTAATTCACACATCAACCGTCTGCGGGCAAAGATAGAAGAAAATCCAGCCCAGCCGGATTTCATCCTTACCGTATGGGGAGTAGGCTATAAATTTGCGGAGCCCAAAGGGACGGAGCGTGACTCATGATATTTAGATCTCTTTATGCGAAGCTGTCGGCAGTGTTGCTTGGGCTGTTTGTCCTCGTCGGGATAACCTTTGTACTGGTGAGCTTTTATGCCACAGAGATGTACCAGCAGGAGGTGAACCAGAAGCTGAACCGTGAAATCGCGAAACGCATCGTATCAGAGAAGATCATCATGGAGAGCGAACGCATTAATGAGAAGGCGCTTAAGGAAATCTTTCATATGCTCATGGTGATCAACCCAAGCATCGAGATTTATCTTCTTGATCCTGCAGGGAACATTCTCGCTTTTTCCGCTGAGCCCGGCAAGGTCAAGCGCAAAAGCGTAGCTTTGGAACCTGTACAGGCTTTTCTTGAGGGTAAAGTAGCCTTCCCTCTCCTTGGTGACGACCCCAGAGGCGTGGATAAAACAAAGGTCTTTACCGCTGCCCGCATCCCGGAGGAAGGGCGTTTGGAAGGTTATCTTTATGTGATCCTCGGAGGGGAAATCTACGATTCAATGGCCCAGAAATTACAGACGAGCTATATCGCCAAGTTGAGCACCTGGGCGATTCTCTCAAGCCTTCTCGTCGCCCTGCTCACAGGCTTGGTCATATTCGCATGTTTGACAAGAAGACTGAGACGTCTCGCGGCTGCAATGAATTCCTATACGAACGGCATGCTGCCCGGGCAGCTTGACCTTCCCGTGACTACTTGGGAAAATCCTGCCGATGAGATCGATCTGCTTGTTAGAACATTTAAAGAGATGTCCGCACGCATTGAGGAGCAGATGGAGTCTCTGAGGAGATCCGATACTCTGCGTCGTGAACTGGTGGCCAATATTTCCCATGATCTCCGTACACCGCTCGCAACCCTTCAGGGCTACATAGAGACCCTTCTTATGAAGGACAGCAGCCTCTCTGCGGAGGAGCGCCTGAACTATCTCGATATCGGGATCAGACATTGCAAACGACTCAGTAAATTGGTCAGCGATCTTTTTGAACTGGCCAAACTCGATGCGCAGGATACCAAGGTGCATTGTGAGCCCTTCAGCATCGGCGAACTCGTCCAGGACATTGTACAAAAATTCAGATTGTCGGCAAAGGAAAGAAAAGTAGCAATTCTTACGAATATCGGCAAGGAACTTCCTGTTGTGTCCGCAGACATCGCTCTTATCGAGCGTGTATTCGAAAACCTCATAGAAAATGCCCTGCGTCATACATCTGAGGGCGGTACCGTAAGCATTGTCTTACATGTCGACCGGGACCTTCTCACCGCCCTCGTAAGCGACACTGGTCACGGAATTCCGGAGAGCGCGCTTCCCCATATTTTCGACCGGTTCTATCAGATAGACAGCAGCCGGGAGGGAAGAGCAGGACATTCAGGACTTGGGCTTGCGATTTCGAAGCGAATTCTTGAACTCCATGGAACCACCATCAGGGTAGCCAGCACCCTCAATGTCGGAACGACGTTTACCTTCTCACTTCCTGTCTACAGAACTAACGCGTAAGGACAAACCATTCTGAGGTTTGCCTCATCAACAGCTTTACACTCATTTGTTACAGAAAAGACATTTTTTCGTGATACGCCCGTGACCTTCGGGTAGTAATCTATACATATAAGTACAGAAGGAGCAGATTTAGTGCAACAGGTTCTATAGTACGGAAAATACCGTTGACCCGGTAAATTTCGAATAAAACTCTATAAGGAGGATGTACATGTTTAGAAAAATCTTGATAATGCTGCTGGCGGTTGTATTTCTCGGGTCAATGTCATTGACGCCGTTGTTTGCCTTTGCTGATGCGGCACCAAAATGCCAGTGCAAGGGTGATGGCAAGGACTGTAAATGTGGAAAAGACTGCAAGTGTGAGCATTGTGCCGCACTAAAAGAAGGGAAAGGCTGCCAGTGCGGTAAAGACTGCAAATGCGAACATTGCGCAACCGGCAAAGGCGGATGTCACTGCAAGGCCGGAGAGATGGGCTGTACCTGCGGCAAAGGATGCGGCTGTGAACACTGTAAGACCGGCAAGGGTGAATGCAAATGCCATGCAGGCGCTGCAGATATGAAGGCAAAGCCAACGTCGGATGCTGATTATGCAAAGACCATGAAGTCAAAGAACGGGTCTTTTAAGGCTTCCTATACCAGTGATCCTGATACTATTCCGGTGAACAAGATTATAAGCTGGAAGCTGATGGTAGAGACAACTGACGGTCAGCCAGTAAAGGACGCTGAGATCTCACTTGACGGCGCCATGCCTGAGCATAGCCACGGCCTTCCGACGCAGCCGAAAGTGACGAAGAACTTTGGTGATGGCACCTATCTTGTTGAAGGGATTAAGTTCAGCATGCCGGGGTGGTGGACTATGACCTTCGCGATCAAGGCCGCAGGAAAGACCGACATCGTAACGTTCAACCTCCAGCTCAAATAGAGGCCCGTGAAAAGAGTTTTGAGAGTTTTATCTTTGAGGGCAGTAAAGTTTTCTGTTCTCCTGATTGCCGTCACTCTGCCGGTTTTGTTCATGGCAGGAAAGGCAATGGCAGAAACGATAAACGTCAATGAGATGCATAAATGGAGCGGAGGAGAGATTAAGGTCCTTCGCTCCATTTCCCTCTCCTCCCTTCCGCCTCTGCCAAAGGACCCTTCCAACGCCTACGCGGACGATCCCAAAACGATAGAACTCGGCAAAAAGCCGCGGGCCGATTATTTATCCGAAGTGGTACGAATAGAACAAATCCACGAAAGCGTCAGGTTGCCAATTAAGAGGGGCAACTTTTTTAATTGACGTTGTGATACTTTTGTGATACTTGTGGGGTAAAGTAAAAAACAAGCAAACTTGTGGAGTATACGCCGGCATAGAAACGCATATGCATAACGTATATCCATAAATGCTTTTTGTATTAACTTTCAAACAAGAAGGTAAGATGCGAGAACGAAAGTAAGCTTAGTCATCTTTATCACTGTTCCGATGTTTACACTTTCCGGCAAGATATTCGTGTCAGTTGATGAGTGAATAGAGAACTGAAAAGAAAGGTGGGAAGAGAAGGGAAGACAAGACAAAGATTCGATGCATTTGAACATTAACCAATTAAAGGAGGAATTCCAATGAGAAAGAAACTCTTCATATTTGCCGCAATCGTATCGCTGTTGATTGCTGCTATTGCCTTTGCAGAAGTAAAGAATGGCAAGGTAGATATTAAGGTAGGTGACGAATTATATGTATGCAATTGCGGAGATAAGTGCCCATGTGATTCGATGTCAAGAAATGCCGGCCAATGCACCTGCGGCAAAGACATGGTAAAGGCAAAGGTAACTAAGATTGAAGATGGCAAGGCTTATTTTAAAGCTGCAGGATGGGAAAAAGAACGGGCATTCAAGACAACCGGGCAGTATGTATGCGCATGTGGTCCGCAATGCAAGTGCGACATGATCAGCCAGAATCCCGGGAAATGCACTTGTGGCAAAGAAATGAAAAAGGCGAACTAAGTCTCGCACATATAATCTAATCGAGGTTTTCCTGCAATTGGCGGTACAAGGAGTAAGCTA
The DNA here is from genome assembly GCA_016214855.1 of Nitrospirota bacterium. Lineage (NCBI taxonomy): Bacteria > Pseudomonadati > Nitrospirota > Nitrospirota bacterium. The sequence goes on from JACRMT010000018.1 coordinate 6,872, forward strand.
AGGACAGATGAAAAACCCAAAGAGATTGATAGATGACAGAACGTAAAGCAATATGGCACATGCTTGATTGATGAAAGCAATTTATAAATATTCTGTATTGGTGAATGGAGCGCCTGATTTCGCAAGGGCTGTGTTAATGGATGCTAAAGAATAATTTCCTGGAGGTGTTTGGAAAAGTGGCCCATATATTACCGGGAATCAGTTGCAGTAGCCAAAGATATTAAGACTGAGGATTTCGGAACAATTATAAGAGAAGACGGAAAAAAACAAACAACGTTTAAGGGTTATCCACTGTATTACTGGGTTAACGACAAAGAAGCAGGTGAAACAAAGGTCATGGTGTGAATAATGTATGGTTTGTGATCAATCCGGATAATTTTCCGCCGAAGTAGTTGTGCGACAAAACGACTTAGAGCCCTGTATTGTTGTATGCTTCTGTCCTTGACAGAAAGCCTATCAGTTCAAATAAGAGCAAAGGAGGTGTCACATGGATTCTCAGGATCTCAAAAAAATGCTGGCAGGTCTCAGTATTACCGCACTCCTTGTCGGCGCAACACTTACCATAAGCGGTTGCGCTACCACAGCGGAGAGCAGTTGAACGGGTAAAAAGGGCGGCGCAGATAGCGCCCCAAAACAGGAGATGCCGGCGCAGAGCAGTTGAAGCGGCACTAAAAAGTAGCGCGGTTGCGCTACCAACAGCAGAAACCATAAAGGGGAGGGGTTGTCCTCCCCTTTTAAGTATGACCATGATCCAGGAATTATTAGAGACTATAAATGAGGCAATAAAGCAGTCCGGCAGTGAGGCGGCATCTGATCTCTTGCGGTTGGAAGACGCTGTCAGAAAGGCATGGGAATCCGGACAGCCGTCGCTTCCTGACAAGATCATTATTAATCCCTCGCTAAATCTGCTGCCGTTTCTACATAAAAACCTGCCCCCATCTCTGATAAGGGAATACAATAAATCCTGCAACACTCCTCATGCGATGGAATTCGTCCTCGTATGGAAAAATTACGGTTCGCAAACAGTGGCAATACGACCGGCATCTGAAGAAGACCTTCTCGTCCTGAAGATTATTTCGGACGATCTAAGTCCTGAGGCTATCGCAAAGGAAGCAATAATGCCTGTAGGTGCTCTTGATAAGGCGCTTATGCGGGCAGTCAACAGCAGCCTCTTGATTTCGCCCGGCTCAAAGATAAAAAGGGATAGAGAAATCCTGGGCGATGGAGCGGTCACTGACGAGTCCTTCGTGACAGCACAGACCTTTACCCTGCAGTGGCATCTTACGCAGGCGTGTGACCTGCACTGCAAACATTGTTACGACAGGTCCGACCGCTCACAAATGAGCATCGAGCAGGCTCTTGCCGTACTTAAAGACTTCAGAGCCTTTTGCAACAACCGCTTTGTGAGCGGCAGTATCTCTTTCACCGGCGGCAATCCGCTTTTATTCCCGCATGTTAAGGAACTCTATCGTGCAGCCGCTGATTATGGATTTTCACTGTCCATGCTGGGCAATCCAGCTTCCCGCGAAACACTTGAATCGCTGCTTGAGATACAGGAGTTGAGTCACTTTCAGGTGAGTCTTGAAGGACTGCCTGAGCACAACGACTCCATAAGGGGCAGAGGGCACTTTGACCGGACGATAACGTTTCTCGCACTGTTGCGGAAAATGGGCATTTATTCCATGGTCATGCTTACCCTCACTAAAGACAACATGGCTCAAGTCATTCCTCTTGCGGAAATGCTCCGCAATCTCACCGACAGTTTTTTCTTCAATCGTCTTTCCGCTGTAGGTGAGGGAGCGCAGCTGACGATGCCCGATACTGACAGCTTTGAGGAGTTCCTTGCGGCATACATGGAGGCAATGAAAAGCAATCCCGTCATGGGCTTGAAAGACAATCTGTTTAATATTCTCCTCTATAAAAAGGAGATGCCGCTATTCGGCGGCTGTGCAGGATTCGGCTGCAGCGCGGCGTTTAACTTTGTATCTGTGCTTGCTGATGGAGAGGTTCATGCTTGCAGGAAGTTCCCATCTCCTATCGGCAATATCTTTCATCAAAGCCTTGCAGAGATTTATGATTCTGATGCGGCAGGCCGCTACCGTTCAGGCTGCTCTGAATGTCGTTCCTGCTCCATACGCCCTGTCTGCGGAGGATGCCTTGCGAGCGCGTACAGCAAGGGGCTGGATGTTTTTAATCAAAAAGACCCGTATTGTTTTTTTAAGGATAAAGAAAAGAGGTTATTATGTTACGAATAATGCTTATGACCTGCCTCATTCTATTCCTGACAGCCGACAGCAATGCGGAAAAATGCACAGGCAAGGCCATAGAGCTTCAGGTGCTCGGATCGGGCGGGCCGGAGACACAGGATAAAAGGGCATCGAGCAGCTACATCATCTGGCGGGACGGCAAGGCCCGCGTCCTGATTGACAGCGGTGGGGGCAGCGCCCTCAGGTTCGGCGAGTCCGAGGCGCAGATGAAGGACCTCCACCTTGTCCTGTTTACTCATCTCCATGCAGATCACTCGGCGGACTTCCCCGCACTGGTCAAATCTTCATTCTTTGAGGACAGGACAAGACCCCTCCCGGTGCTTGGGCCGACCGGCAATGCATTGTTTCCGTCCATGACAGAGTTTATCCGCGGGCTCTTTGAAAAAAAACGCGGCATATACCGATACCTCAGCGAATATCTTACAGGAGGCGCTGACAGCTATGCCCTTCAGCCCAAGGATCTGGAAATAGGCGCTGGTGATGCGACAGAGGTATTTTCATCGGGAGGTCTAAAGGTCTTCGGGCTTTCGGTAGAGCATGGGCCGGTCCCATCAGTCGCTTATCGTATTGAATTTGACGGGACGGTAATGGTCTTTACCGGAGATACCAACGGCAACAATAAAAATATGGCGGTGCTGGCAAAGGACGCAGATCTGTTCGTGGCTCACAATGCAGTATCTGAAAGCGCGGAAGGCGTTGAGCGCAGACTGCACATGCCGCCCTCGGTCATAGGAAGGATTGCCTCTGAAGGGCAGGTCAAAAAACTGGTTCTCTCGCACCGCATGATTCGTACTCTCGGCAGGGAGGATGAGACTCTTGAGTCTGTTCAACGGCATTATAAAGGACCATCCATCTTTGCAAATGACCTGGACTGCTTTCCTCTTCAACAAAAATCAGAAAGATAGAACGTTCAGGAACGGACTAATTATTTCGACCGCTTCTCCAAGGCTCAAATGATGTATCAGGGCAAAGTGTTTTTCGAATATTTTATGTTAGCATTAACAATGAGGCGCATTTTCTTACTGTCTATTTTTGTGATCTTGTTTTCTTCTGTGCTTCCGACTACAGTCATGTCTGCGCAAGGCAGCAAGCAAAGTCCCGACGAAAACCTTGCTCCTCTGGTCTTCATAGTCCTCCCTGTCGAAAATGCGGCTGTGATGTACGAAAAGTTCCTTCCGCTCAAGGACTACCTTGAAAAGACCGTGGCAAGAAAGATCATATTAAAGGTTGCCCGGAACTATCAGGAGGCGATAGAGAGCATTGGTACGGGTCAGGCAGATCTGGCATATCTTGATCCGTCTGCCTACTGTGAAGCAAAACAGAAATACCGGGTAGCTCCTCTTGCCAAGGCAGTATTGGCCGGCTCATCTGTATACAGGAGTGTCATAGTAACGAGAAAAGATTCAGCGATCAATAAGATTGTAGAGGTGAAGGGTAAAAGGCTCGCCATGGGGAATATTTCGTCTTCCTCGTCTTACCTTATCCCTGCGGTCATGTTCAAGGAAGTCGGTATCAGCCTGAAGGATTTCAGTACGGTCGACTATCTTGAACACGAAGACAGAATAGCGCTGTCTGTTCTTACCAGAAAGCATGACGTCGGAGGTCTGAGCGAACGCGTAGCTGCAAAATATGTCAAAGACGGGCTTCGGATCATAAAGACGTCAGAGGCTATCCCCCAGTACACTGTCTGTGCGTCCTCCGGGCTGCCCGAAGCTCTGCGCAAGAAGATACAGCAGGCACTTCTGTCTGTGACTGCCGGGGCAACCCCGGAACTTATTCACGGAATCAAGGACATATCCGGTTTTTCACCTGCTTTGGACAGGGATTTTGATGTTGTGAGGGTCATGATAAAGAACCTCACCGGAAAGAACTATCTTGAATACGCGAAAAATACCTTAAGGGTGGCGATACTTCCTCTATACTCTGCCATAACCCTTTTTGACCGGTTCGATCCCCTCATGAGATATCTCTCACAAAAGACCGGTTATGAGTTCAAGCTCGTGATCCCCAAAGACTTTGAGGACTTTGCAGATATCGTGGGAAAAGGAACGGTCGATTTTTCCTATTCAAACCCTTACATCTACACTGATCTTGCGGATAAAGGGCTCCTTACGGCATTTGCCAATACCGTACATAAGGAAAGCGGCGATATCTTCAGGGGCATTATCATCACGCACCAGGACAGCAGCATCCGCACGCTTAACGACCTCAAAGGGAAGAGGGTGATGGTCGTATCGTTCAAGTCAGCAGGAGGTTTCATTGCCCAGAAACTGTTTCTCCATGAGAGCGGCATAGATGTGTTTAAAGAACTGAAACTCGTGGATGGCAAGAGGCAGGAAGAGGTTATCCTTAATGTGTACCGGAAGAACGTGGATGCCGGTTTTGTGCGGGAATCTGCGCTTGAAGTGCTGAAGGAAGAGATAGACCTCGGCAGGATACAGGTGCTTGCCAGGACTCCGTATATCGCCAATTGGCCGTTTGCATTTACACAAAAAACAGACAAGAAAATACTGGCGACTGTGCAGAAGAGTCTTCTTGAACTGAAAGATGAAGATGTCCTCGCAGCAGCGCAGATAACGCGTTTCAAGGCTGCCAGCGACAAGGATTTTGACACCTTAAGGACATGGATACACCGATATGAGACCCCGTAGTATGAGCCTTGCGCTCAAATTTTCTATTGCTGTCACTGTATTGATAATCCTGTCGATGTCAGCTGTTGCTACCCTTATCATTACGTATCAGAAAGAGGCCTTGGGTCAGAGCGCCTTTGAGAGCAACCTGGCCATGAGCAAGAACCTTGCGCACGATGCTGCTGAACCGCTTCTGATGTTCGACCCGCTGAGGCTTGAAGAACTGGTGAAGACGGTTCAGGAAGCAACCTCCTGCCGGTATGCGCTGATCGTGGACGAAAAGGGGACGATCGTAGCTCATACACAGAGAGACAGACTCGGATCGACAATACCGGAAAAAGACAGACCGGATATGCTCAGACGTTCGACAGATATGAAGGCCCTTGTGAAGGAGCAGATCACTGACACCGAGCCGGTAAAGGAATTCTCTCATCCGATCATGATCGGGAGCGAGGGACTCGGCATGGCAACAGTTGCATACTCACGAAAAGACATGGAAGCTGTCATTGAAGAAAGAATGTCGAGATTGAAAAAGTATATTTATATGATCACCGGCATCATGCTTCTTGCAGGAATTGCCGGTGCATTTATAGTCTCTCATTATCTCACAAAGCCTCTCAAGAGACTCAAGGACAGGATGCTCGATGTCCAGTCAGGCAATCTGGATGTGGAAGTCGAAAATCCCAGGCTGATAAAATGCTGGGAACGGCTTGACTGTGCGAAGAAAGACTGTCCTTCATACGGCGGGGTTCGGTGCTGGGCTGTGGCCGGGACGTTTTGTCATGGCGAGGTGCAGGGCTCCTTTGCGCAGAAGATCGGAGACTGCAGAAAGTGCGTAGTGTACCAGGAGTCCTGCGGCGACGAGATACATGAGCTTGTGGAGGTTTTTAATCAGATGCTGAAAGACCTGCGATACAATCTTCAGGAGCTGGAGAAGGTGAATTCGGAAAAGGCACGGATGGAACGGCTGTCGGCGCTTGGTGAAATGGCGTCGACTGTTGCACACGAGACCAAGAATCCGCTGAATGCCATAAAACTGGCAGCTTCGTATCTCAAGAATAATTTTCAGGGGGAGCTGCTGACAGAGTTTTTGGGCATAATTGAGGAAGAGGCTTCGCGGCTCAATGAGATATCTTCGAACTTTCTCGGTTTTTCCAAACCGGCGCCTCTCAACCTGAAACGATGCAGCATAAATGCAATTGTCGATGCAACGGTCGACCTCATACGGCAGGAGGCCACCGACAGGAATATAGAGATCATTGTGCTGAAAGATGAGAACCTTCCCCTGATGCCATGTGATTTTTCAGGAATAAAGCAGGCGCTCCTGAACCTGCTGATTAATGCGATGGATGCGTCTACGGCGGGTGACACGATAAGCGTTTCCACTGAAGCAGCAAAAGGAGTTGCTTCCCTTATCGTACAAGATACAGGCAAAGGGATGAGTGCAGAAGAGACAGAGAAGGTCTTCAAGCCTTTTTTCACCACAAAGACACGGGGGGCCGGCCTTGGGCTTGCTATAGTCGACCGCATTATTAAAGAGCACGGCGGCGAGATCGAGGTTGACAGCGTGCCCGGCAAAGGCACAAAATTCACCATAACCATGAAGGCGCGTGAATATGCAAAAAAATAATATCCTTGTTGTGGACGACGAAAAGAATATTCTCAAGGTCGTTTCCATGACCCTTAAGAGCTTGTATGAGGTCGATACGGCCAGGACTGCTGAAGAGGCTATCGAGAAATTCAATAAGCAGAAGTATGAACTCGTAATTACAGATCTGAAGCTCCCCGGCAAGTCAGGTATCGACCTGCTCGAATACATAAAATCGCGGGATTCCAATATGCCGGTCATTATGATAACAGCATTCGGCACCATAGAGAATGCGATAAATGCGATGAAAAAAGGAGCTTTTAACTACCTCACCAAGCCGGTCAATCCTGATGAGCTGATGACAGTGATCAGGGAAGCGATCGAAAAATACGAGCTGAAAAAAGAGAACATTACCCTTAAAACAGAACTGAAGCAGAAATATGTATTCAGCAGCATTATCGGAAAAAGCGCTCCCATGCAGGAGATCTTTGATACCGTTCGTATGGTTTCAAAGACCCAGTCGAATATTCTGATTATTGGAGAAAGCGGCACAGGCAAGGAACTCGTTGCACGGGCAATTCACTATAGCTCCAACAGGGCTGAGAAGCCGATTGTGACTATCGATTGCGCTTCCATCCCTCCGGAGATCATGGAAAGTGAACTGTTCGGCCATGAAAAGGGCGCGTTCACCGGCGCACATGAGAGGAAGACCGGACTGCTGGAGCATGCCCATGAGGGAACGGTTTTTCTGGATGAAATAGGCGAACTGGACATTAATCTGCAAAAGAAACTGCTCCGGTTTCTTCAGGAACGGGAAATTCAGCGAGTCGGCGGTTCGCAGAAAATAAAGCTGAACGTGCGCATCGTCGCTGCAACTAACAAGAACCTTGAACAGGAGGTCAGGGATAAGAGGTTTCGTGAAGATCTTTTCTACCGGCTGAACGTCGTAACCGTGATCATGCCGGCACTAAGAGAGAGAAAGGACGACATCCCTCTGCTCGCCAATCACTTTCTTGAACGGCTGAATCAGATAGAGGGAAAGCTGATCACCGGTTTTGACGATAATGTGATCAGCGCATTCCTCAGCCATTCCTGGCCCGGTAATGTGAGAGAATTGGAAAATGTCGTGGAACGGGCATATGTCTTATGCCCGAACATTACGATAAGCCTGAAATACCTTCCTGAGACGATCGTTCATCTTGCAGAGGGACAGAGAGAATCACTTGATCAGATGAACCTGCTCGATACCGAGAAGAAGCTGATCGTCAAGGCCCTCAACGGATCAGACTGGAACCAGAGCAAGGCAGCTGAGGTGTTAGGCATTACGAGAAAGCAGCTCAGAACAAAGATGCAGAGACATAATCTGCTGCCCCGATAGACCGCCCCGGAATTCTGGTCTATGCCTTTGCGGCAAACGTGCCAAAACCCTTCAATATCCGGAGGCCAAGCTCCTGGCTCTTTTCCGGGTGGAACTGGGTCGCAAAGACATTGTCCTTCCAGATCATGGAGGTGAAGCTGCCGTTATAGTCCGTGGTCCCGCTGATGATCTCCTTATCCTCAGGAACAACGTAGAAGGAATGCACGAAATAGAAATAGGAATTGTCATCAATGCCGTCGAACAGGGGCGGTCTTTTTGTCAGAGAGACCGTGTTCCATCCCATATGCGGGACCTTCATGCCTGTGCCGAACCGCAGAACCTTTCCCCTGAATAGGTCGAGCCCCTTGCAGGTCCCGAACTCTTCTGATTCACTGAAGAGCACCTGAAGCCCGAGACATATGCCAAGGAAAGGTTTACCCTTCTGGATGGACCGGATCACGGTCTCGGTAAGCGTCAGGTCAGTAAGGTTCTTTATGCAGTCTCTGAAGGCGCCAACACCGGGCAATACCACTGCCCGCGCATCATCGATCACCTGCGGGCTCGAAGTTACCTTTGCGTTTACGCCGACCTTCTGAAAGCCCTTTTCAACACTTCTCAGATTGCCCATACCGTAATCAACAATTGCTATCATTCGGTATTTTACGTTTACGGTTCCTGGGTCGTCAACTTATTGAATGGCGGGGAGGGAACGCAGAGTTTCTGAATGCCTATATGCAGAGAGCTCTCTCCCTGGATCAGGGAGGGAGCTCTCTGCATTAATCGTTCTTACTTAACTACGCCACATGCAACACGCGCTCCGCCGCCACCCAAAGCAGCCGGCTGGTCAGAGTAATTGTCCCCGCCTGCATGGATCATGAGCGAGCGGCCTTTGACGTCAGCCATCTTGAGCCGAGGAGCAGTAACGGCAGTTGACGCCGTCCCATCGGCCCCGACAGTGAGTGCCGGGAGATCGCCGAGGTGTCCCTTGCCCTCGTGGCCCTCATGCTTGCCGGTTGAGGCTGGATCATAGTGTCCGCCTGCTGCAAGGCCTGGGACCTGCTTGCCGTCCTTTGTGCCAGCTCCGCAGTCAGGGTTCTGGTGAACATGGAACCCATGGAGCCCGGGCGTTAGATCAATGAGCTTCGGGGTGAGGACCAGGCCCTTCGGTCCTTCGGAAATCGTGACAGTGCCGATACTTTTACCGATGCCCTGTTCATTCACCAGGTTCATCGTTACTGATACGTCAGCGGCAAACACCGGGAGAGCTGTTAGAAGCCCCATGACAAGAACTGCAATGAATAGTGACTGTTTCATCTGCCTTCCTCCTTTGTTGATTCGAATATTATTGTCTTTGCAGACAACGTGCAGCACGAATAATAAACCTTGATCAGATCAGGTCGAAGCGGTCCAGGTTCATGACCTTGTTCCAGGCTGCGACAAAGTCATGCACGAACTTTTCCTTTGCATCGTCCTGCGCATAGACCTCAGCCAGTGCGCGCAGCTGCGAGTTTGAGCCGAATACAAGATCAACCCGGGTGGCAGTCCACTTGAGCGCGCCTGTCGTGCGGTCGCGGCCTTCGAACGTGTCCCTGGCATCGGACATGGGCTTCCACACGGTGTCCATATCGATCAGGTTCACGAAGAAGTCGTTGGTCAGGGTCCCGGGTCGTTTCGTGAAGACGCCATGCTGCGACCGGTCTGCATTGGTGCCCAGCATGCGCAGGCCGCCAACAAGCACCGTCATCTCGGGCGCGCCCAGGGTCAGGAGGTGTGCCTTGTCCACCAGCATCTCCTCGGCCGACACGGCGAAAGTCGTCTTTTGGTAATTGCGGAAACCGTCGGCCTCGGGCTTCAGCACAGCGAACGCTTTCAGATCGGTCTGGTCTTGCGAGGCGTCTGTGCGGCCCGGGAAGAAGGGCACCTCCACGCCATAGCCGGCAGCCTTGGCCGCTGCTTCGATCGCTGCGCAGCCGGCCAGCACAATCAGGTCCGCCATCGAGACCTTCTTACCGCCTGTCTGAGTGCTGTTGAAGACCTGCTGAATGGTTTCGAACACACCCAGCACCCGAGCCAGCTGTTCGGGCTGGTTCACTTCCCAGTCCTTCTGCGGTGCCAGACGGATGCGGCTGCCATTGGCTCCGCCGCGCTTGTCCGAGCCGCGGAAGGTGGAGGCCGAGGCCCAGGCAGTAGAGACCAGCTCCGCAATCGACAGGCCGGATGCCAGAACTCTGGCTTTGAGGTCGGCGATGTCCCTGGCGTCGATCAGGGGGTGATCGACGGCCGGGAGCGGGTCCTGCCAGAGCAGGTCTTCGGCCGGGACTTCAGGGCCGAGGTAGCGCACTTTAGGACCCATGTCGCGGTGGGTCAGCTTGAACCAGGCGCGGGCAAAGGCGTCGGCAAAGGCCTTCGGGTCCTTATGGAAACGGCGCGCAATGGGCTCGTAGATGGGGTCGAAGCGCAGCGACAGGTCGGCCGTGGTCATCATGGGCCGGTGCTTCCTGGACGGGTCGTGGGCGTCGGGGATCATGTGCTCCGGTTTCACGTCCTTGGCATGCCATTGATGAGCGCCGGCCGGACTCTTGGACAGCTCCCACTCATAGCCGAAGAGCATGTCGAAGTACCCGCTGTCCCATTTCGTGGGATTGGGTTTCCATGCGCCTTCGATGCCGCTGGTGGTGGTGTGCACACCTTTGCCGGTGCCGAAGCTGTTCTTCCAGCCAAAGCCCATCTCTTCCAGAGGGGCGGCCTCGGGCTCGGGGCCGACCAGCTTCGGGTCGCCTGCGCCGTGGGCCTTGCCGAAGGTGTGGCCTCCGGCAGTGAGGGCCACGGTCTCTTCGTCGTTCATGCCCATGCGGGCGAAGGTCTCGCGCACATCGCGGCCCGAGGCCACGGGGTCCGGGTTGCCGTTGGGGCCTTCGGGATTCACATAGATCAGGCCCATCTGCACGGCAGCCAGCGGGTCCTCCAGCTTGCGATCGCCGCTGTAGCGCTTGTCCCCAAGCCACTTGTCCTCGGAACCCCAGTAGATGTCTTCCTCGGGCTGCCAGATGTCCACGCGACCACCGCCGAAACCGAAGGTCTTGAAGCCCATGGACTCCAGCGCCACGTTGCCGGTTAGAATCATCAGGTCGGCCCAGGAGATCTTGTTGCCGTATTTCCTTTTGATCGGCCAGAGCAGGCGTCGCGCCTTGTCCAGGTTGCCATTGTCTGGCCAGCTGTTGATTGGCGCAAAACGCTGGTTGCCGGTGCCGCCGCCACCCCGTCCGTCACCGGTGCGGTACGTGCCGGCGCTATGCCAAGCCATGCGGATGAACAGGCCGCCGTAGTGGCCCCAGTCGGCTGGCCACCAATCCTGCGAGTGGGTCATCAGCACGGACAGGTCCTTCTTCAAGGCGGCCAGATCAAGCTTCCTGAATTCCCTGGCGTAGTTGAAATCTGGGCTCATCGGGTTTGACTTGGAGGAATGCTGATGCAGGATATCGAGCTTCAATTGACTGGGCCACCAATCGCGGTTCGATCTGCCTCTGTCGGCAGTTGTTCTACCTGATTTGCCCGTAACCGGGCACTTGCTGTCTTCGTTCATAATAGTTACTCCTTTCGTCGAAATGGTTTATTATGAATTACTTCCCTGTATGATCCGTTCCACATCCGCTCTTTCAAGGATCTCATCTTTGATCAAGGCCTCTGCAAGCGCGTCAAGAATCTGCCGTTTTCCGGACAACATCTCAGTCGCTTTTGATTCTGCATCCATGATCAGCTTCTGGATCTCCTGGTCCATGATCCAGGCCATCTCTTCACTGTACCGCTTTGGTGAAGAGAGCTCCCTGCCGAGGAACGGATGTTCTTCTCCCCGGCCGAGATTGATCGGGCCGACCCTGTCGCTCATTCCCCACTGGGCCACCATCTTCTCAGCCAGGGATGTTGCTTCCTTCAGGTCGTTCTGTGCGCCGCTGCTGATGTCGTTGAAGACGAGCTTTTCTGCCACCCTTCCGGCAAGGGCTATGCCCAATTTGTCCATGAGATAGGTGCGCGGATAATAATGTCTGTCTTCCTCGGGCAGGAGCTGTGTGACGCCCATGGCCATGCCGCGCGGGATAATGCTGACCTTGTAGATCGGATCAGCGCCAGGTAGTTCCCATGAAGCCAGAGTATGTCCTGCCTCATGATATGCAGTGATCCGCTTTTCCTTATCGCTTATGGTCTCTTCTCTGACTGCGCCCATAAGGATGATGTCCTCTGCCTCTTCAAAATCATGCATGTCTATCTTTTCCTTGCCCTTTCTCAGGGCAACGAGCGCAGCTTCATTCGCAAGATTCTCAAGGTCAGCGCCGGTCATGCCGGGTGTTCCCCGCGCAAGGATCTCGAAATCTACGTTATCCGAAAGCAGCTTGCCCCGCGCATGAATTTCGAGTATCGCTTTCCGCTCTTTCCATCCCGGCCGGTCTATCACGATATGCCGGTCGAACCTTCCGGGACGCAGCAGCGCAGGGTCCAGCACGTCAGGCCTGTTCGTTGCAGCCATGACGATCACTTCGGTGTGAGGATCGAACCCGTCCATCTCGCTCAGAAGCTGGTTCAGGGTCTGTTCCCGTTCATCATGTCCGCCGCCAAGACCGGTGCCGCGCGTTCGTCCCACAGAGTCGATCTCGTCTATGAAAATAATGCTCGGATGGGCCTCCTTCGCCTTCTTGAACATGTCCCTGACGCGTGAGGCGCCGACCCCCACGAACATCTCAATGAACTCGGAAGCGCTGATGCTGTAAAAAGGGACCTCTGCCTCACCTGCTGTTGCACGTGCAAGGAGGGTCTTGCCTGTTCCCGGAGGCCCGATCAGAAGCACACCCTTAGGCACTTTGGCGCCTATCTTTTCGAACCGGGACGGGTCTTTCAGGAACTCTATGGTTTCCCTCAATTCCATCTTTACATTGTCCATGCCGGCAACGTCTTTGAAGGTCACACCCGGTTTTTTTGCATCAAATAGTTTGGCCTTGCTTGCGCCGAACGTAAAGAGCCCTCCGGGACCGCCCTGGATCTGCTGGCTCTTCCGCATGATCAGGATCCAGATGCCGATGATAAGCACCCACGGCAGAAGCCCGATCAGGGTCTGCAGGAAGAATCCCTGCTCTCCGGACTCTATGGTTATGACCACGTTCTTTTCCTTCAGTAAGGATAGAAGCTGTTCGCCCTGAAAAGACGGCAGCACGGTCTGAAAATATTTGACCTGAACCGGTTTCTGTTCGCCCGGGAACTGCAGACTGATTTCCCTGACCAGTTCTCCGTTCACATCCAGTTTCTTTATCGAAACGGATTTGATGGTCCCGGCGTCCAGCTGCTCCATGAACTGCGTGTAGTTTATGGTATAGCGCGGAGGAGGGCTGACATTGAAAAAGGTGCTCCAGGTGAAGATGACCACGGTGGTTATCGCAAGCGCTGCGATATACCTCCAATACATGTCAGGTATGCCGCCTATGCTGTTTTTTTTATCTTTAGTCATAAGTTATGCCTGTTTTAATCCTCATACGGTTTTCCCAATATTTCTGCTAAACGGTCAACCGTGCCTTTATGGCATTTTACGAGTAATATGCCATAAGCGCAAGTCCCATGTGCAGTGAACGATTCCGGTATAATAGCGGCAGAGAAACGGAGGGACATCTATGGCAAAATATACTGCTTCAATCGACGAAGAGACACGACAGAGGATCCATGCATTACCGGGACGCGTACACTTTGCGGACTACATGAAAAAAGCGATCACGATCTTTGTCGAAGAACTTGAGAAGGATCCGGACCTCGGACCGGAGGATTTCATCATCACGCACACTGCACGCAGGGGCCAGGGGAATAAAAAAAGGAAATAGCGTTTAACGCTTTTTGATCAAAGGGGGGCATTTCCCCAAAAACAGCCTGCTATCTCAGTCCCGGCAGAAGCACGGTCAGGCCGCCGGAAATAAACTCAACGCTAATAGCTGCCAGAAGCAGGCCCATGAGGCGGGTTGCGATATTGATCGCTGTCTTGCTCATCACGCCCCTGAGAGGGCTTGCGATATTCAGCGCGACCCACGTCAGTAACGCAATCAGAATACTGCTGATAATGAGCAGCGTGATATGAAGGACATGGGGCGAGGCGTCAGCGTAGATAATAATGGTCGATATGGCGCCTGGGCCTGCCAAAAGCGGCATGGCGATCGGCACCACGGCAATGCTTTCTTTCTCTTCAGCTTCAGCCTCTTCTTCAGGGGTCTGCTTTGTCTGCGCGTATTTTGCCTGCATCATCGATATTGCCATGAGCAGAAGCAGAATGCCGCCACCTACCTTGAACGAGGCGATGCTTATACCGAAGAAATCAAGCAGCGGTTTGCCGAGCAGCGCAGCCACGATCAGGACCACGACAACAGTTATGCTTGCGGTGTTTATGATGCGTCTGCGCTCTCCTGAAGCCATGCTGCCGGTCAGGCTGATAAAGATCGGGATCGCTCCAAGGGGGTTCACGATCGCCAGGAGCGTGGTGAATATTTTGATGTAAGCTGTCCATTCAAGCATAGTGTTGAAGTTCTCCCAATTTATCCCATCCTCTATTCTGTTATACGCCCTTTATGGCATTTTACGAGCAAACAGGCATAAGCGCAAGTTCCTGGATGGTCAGGCAGGAGGGTTTTAAGCTTAAACCGGAGTGGAAAGTGTGAGCTGCACGAGAAGAAATCTTAGAGAGCGAGGTTCCTGCCCCGGCCATTCGGTAAGTTTTCAGTTTCTGCTTATTCCTTCTCCTAATCGATGTAAACATGGCCTGCCGCTTGGGCAAATGATTGAGCATACGGAACTGAAAAAGTTCAGAGGCAAGGGAAGATGACGAAACCGGATCTCAGGCCTGAGAATTTCACCATGACCCACACCGCCCGGAAAGACCCGGGGGATAGAAAAAGAAAATAGCGTTCTCAGATCACACCGGCAGCTCTCCCTTATCTTCATTCGCCGGTATCCTCACCTCGACCGCATGTTCCTGGCGGTCGTCAAGAAGTGTAATGGCATTATCGGCCAGATTGGATTGTTCAACGCCGTCCACAATTACCGTTGCTGCGCTTCTGCTGTGCGTCTGCATTACCGTAATGTGATATACCGTTTCCCTGTACCGGTAATGTATTTTGAACGACTCCCAATCCGCGGGCAGGCATGGCGCAAAACGCAGTTTGTCTGTTTCAAGTCTGAGTCCGAGGAGTGATTCAAGGATCAGCCTGTACATCCAGGCTGATGATCCTGTGTACCATGACCAGCCGCCGCGGCCGATGTGCGGAGAGACCGCATATACATCTGCCGCGACAACATAGGGTTCTGCTTTGTACGTTGTGATCTTATCAAGAGAGTTCCCATGGTTTATCGGATTGATCATCGCAACCAGTTCCCATGCGCGTTTGCTGTCGCCCAGTTGAGCAAACGCCATTGCCGCCCAGATCGCTGCATGCGTGTATTGACCGCCATTTTCCCGGACACCCGGGACGTATCCCTTGATATAGCCCGGGTTCAGATCCGATCTGTCAAAAGGAGGGTCCAGAAGCTGGATCAGATTGTGGTCACGCCGCACGAGGCGCTTGTCCAGCGATTCCATGGCAGTTCGCGAGCGGGTTGCATTCCCGGCGCCCGAGAGGACAGACCAGCTCTGGGCTATCGAATCGATCCTGCATTCGGCATTACCAGCAGAACCCAGCAGCGCGCCGTTGTCAAAGTACGCGCGGCGGTACCATTCGCCGTCCCAGCCATTTTCCTCGATATTTCTGCGCAGTTTCGCGGCTTCCTCCTGACAGCGTCCGACAAAGGCCACGTCGTCACGGAGGTGTGCAATCGCAGTGAACCTCGTGAGTATGTCATATAGAAAGAAACCGAGCCAGACGCTTTCGCCTTTACCGTGCTCTCCTACGAGGTTCATTCCGTCGTTCCAATCGCCCGAGCCGATCAGGGGCAGGCCGTGCCCGCCGAGTCTGAGACCATGCAGTATGGCTCGCACACAGTGTTCGTACAAAGGAGCTGTTTCGTCAGAAGCATGCGGAAGATCGTAGTATGAGTCCATCTCCGAGCCGACGGGCCGTCCTTCGATGAAGCGGACGGGTTCATCCAATACGCCGGTGTCCCCGGTGCTCAGAACGTAGCGGGAAGCAGCCATCGGCAGCCAGAGAAAGTCGTCGGAACAGTGTGTACGTACGCCGCGCCCCGAGGGGGGATGCCACCAATGCTGCACATCTCCCTCTCTGAACTGATGGGCTGCGCAGAGAAGGATCTGTTCGCGGACCAGTCGTGGTTCTGTATGGATGAGCGCCATTACGTCCTGCAGCTGATCGCGGAACCCGAAGGCGCCGCCGGACTGGTAGTATCCGGATCGTGCCCAGAGACGACTGGCCATGGTCTGGTACAAGAGCCAGCCATTGGCAAGCACATTGACGGATTGATCAGGTGTTTCCACCTGTACTGCGCCGAGGGTGTGATTCCAGTATTGCCAGACCGCTTCGAGAGCTCTGCGGCCTGCAGCAGGTCCGCGGAAGCGGCGCACCAGCTTGCCGGCTTCATCCGCGTTTCGTCCTGCGCCGAGCATGAAGATGAACTCGCGCTCCTGTCCGTCGGTCAGGTCAAAGGGCAGATGGATAGCGCCACACGGGTCCAAAGCAGCTCCCACCTTGCCGGAAAGCCGCGCTCGGGACATGGCCTCCGGGTTTCGAAGCGTACCGTTGCGGCCAAGGAATTCGGTCCTGTCGCCGCTTACGGTCCGGGCTGCATCAGCCACGTCGAAGAAAGCGGTGCGGTCAGCGAACTCGGTGTTGTACGGGTTGAGAGCAAAGAGCGCACCGGTATTGGAGTCGACTTTGGTGATTATGTGCATCCTTGTTTTCGGCTGCAGATCCCCCAGCACCCATTCTACGTACCCGGTGGCCGAGAGACGGCGTGCCCGGCCTGACTCGTTCCTCACTTTCAAAACCGTGAACTTGATCGATGCGTCTATGGCCACGTAAACCCACATCTCGGAACGGATACCGTCCTCCGTGTGTTCAAAGACGCTGTATCCGAACCCGTGACGGCTGATGTACGGCGCGAGACCACGGCTGGGCAGCGGAGAAGGGGACCAGAAAAGGCCGCTCTCTTCATCACGGATATAATACGCCTCTCCGCCGGAATCGCATACCGGGTCATTACTCCAGGGAGTGAGGCGGAATTCGTGGGCATTCTCGCTCCAGGTGTAAGCACTTCCGCTCTCCGAAATAACCGTCCCGAAGTTCGGGTTTGCCAGCACATTTACCCAGGGCGCGGGAGTGACCTGTCCCCGCGTCGTCGTAATGATGTACTCGCGTCCATCAGGGCTGAAGCCCCCCAGTTCGTTGAAAAAGATCAGGTCGCGGCGGGGCATAGCCACGGCAGGGGAAATTTCAAGGCGGGGAGTCCGTGTTGTCCTGAGGCGCGGTAATGTTGTTTTCACGAGGCCCGGGCGGCTGATCTGGTCTGCCAGCGTTCCCCACTTGTCGCTGATGATGATGCGGGCTACGGTCTGAAGCAGAATGCGGTCCTCGTTCGATATCTGCTCAGCGAGTCTTACGAAAATGCCGCCAGGCCGATCAGTGACACTGGCTTCAAGCCCTGCGGCAATGAGTCCCATGATCTGGTCCTGAAGAAGCTGCCGGTATCCTGCGTGATCTTCATTCCAGATCACCAGGTCCACGGTCAGTCCCTTGAGACGCCAGTATGCGTGGGCCTGGACAAGCTGCCGCACCAGGTCGATATTGGCCGGGTCCTCAATCCGCAGCAGCACGATCGGCAGGTCCCCGGAAATGGCGTAGCCCCAGAGACCGGATTGTCCGCGGTGGTTTTTTTTGAGAAGGTCCGCGTCGGCGCGCAGCGAGGAATTGGCGTAGATTATCGAGCCGGCAAGGCGTCCGTAAAGCTGCGCATCGGACTCTGTGACATTGAGCTGCCGCAGGAGCACCTGGCTGTGTGTCCAGGCCAGATCGAAGACGCGGTCAGCAAAACGCCGGTCCTGGTATTTCTCGACAAGGCCCATGCTAGCATCCCGCGTCTCCCCGATGCCGGTGACGATATCAATCGTTGCCGACGCCTCAGGCTCGAGTGTGATCCGGTATCTGATCGCGACGATCGGATCAAGCACCGAACCCTCGGTACCCGAGAGAGCTCCGGAGAGAGTCGAACGGCCGCTCATGGCTGCAGGGTTGGCGACAGTCCTTCCCCGTCCGATGAACTTCAGGCGGTCAGTCTCATAGGAAACCTCTGCGATCTCCGCCCCGTGTGCGGTCATCAGGTGAAACATCCAGGGCGTCTGCTCTTCAAGCGAACGGGGCCGGCGGGTGCAGAGGATCGCGCGCTGTCCTCGAATGATCTCGGTCTGCACAAAGAGATTGCTGAAAGCCGGATGCAGGGCGTCCGAGGCGGACGGAGCGACAACAACTTCAGCATAACTGGTGATGTCGATCGTCCTGCGTGTTTTTGCGGAGTTGGTAATGCGGGTCCGGCGCAGTTCGATGTCATCCTCAGGTGAGACAACGATCTCGGTATGCATGTCATAGTCAAAGTCGCGGCGCCGAAACTCTGCCCGCGCGTCCGTGAAGATCGCTTCATACGTGTCTGCCCGTTTGAGTGTCGGCTGATATGCCGTTGACCAGAACTTTCCGCTCGCCACGTCGCGCAGGTAACAGAACGTGCCCCAGCTGTCACACGTGGTGTCTTCGCGCCAGCGTGTTACGGAGAGGTCTTTCCAGCGGCTGTACCCGCCGCCGGCGTTCGTGACCACCGCCTGATATCTGCCGTTGGACAGCAGCTGTACCTCCGGCATCGGCGTGTTGGGGCTGCTGAAAATACGCATCGGCATTTCCGTTCCACTAAACGTCTCCCGGACGTCGGAGATATCGGGTGTCTCCAGATAGAAAGCCGTTACCCTTGGGACCCGCTCCTGAAGAAGGAGCATGGTGGCCTGAAACTGTGGGTCAGACTCAAACCTTTTCTGCATCGGACGGCTCAGGAGGAGATGGGACAGGGAGAGAAGGCTCATGCCCTGGTGATGTGCCATGAAGGACCGTATCACGGTGTTCGGTTCCCTGCGGCGCTGACGCGAGGGCGTATAGTCGACAGCTTCATACATGCCATAGCGGGCCTCAAAGCCTTCAACACTGAGCCGCTGCAGGTTCAGGCAGGCCTCCTCAGGCGCCACCATCAATGCAAGCGCCGAGGCATACGGCGCAATGACCAGGTCATCGGCAAGACCGCGCTTGAGTCCCAGACCGGGCACGCCAAAGGCGCGGTACTGGTAATTAAGATGAACGTCGACCGTGTTATAGCCTGATTCAGATATGCCCCACGGCACCCCGCGTTTCTTTCCATACTCGATCTGTCTGTCCACTGCCGCCTTATAGGTCTGATCGAGCAGGGTATGCTCATACGTGGGCATTACCAGGAGCGGCATCAGATATTCGAACATCGAGCCGCTCCACGAAAGGAGGATCGGCTCTCCGCCGGCGCTGGTGAGCAGCCGCCCCAGCGCAAACCAGCTCTCCTGCGGCAGCTGTCCCTGCGCAATCGCTACGAAGCAGGACAACCGTGCTTCCGATGCCAGCAGATCGTAAAAACTCGCGTCTGTCCGACGCTCAGCAACATTGTATCCGATGGCCAGCAGATGCCGCGTCGGATCGAACAGAAAATCATAGTCCATGCGGCTGAGTTCAGCTGACTGAAGTGCAAGCTTCTCGATGGCCTCAATTCTTTCGTTGGCGCGCCGGCTGCCCAAGCCCGCCAGTTCGCGCAGTGTCGGGACAGGACCGCTGCTGTCCATGGCTGGCTCAGAAAGAAACATCAGATCATCCAGGGCTGTTCTGCATTGATTGGCAAAGGCGTCTGCCCACCACCTGACCTCCTTGTCCGGCTCAGCCTGATCCACATTATTAGTTTGATTCGAATTCTGGGCATCGAGACTGTCAAGCACCTCAGCGGCTGATACTGTCAGCTGTTCCAGGTAAAGGCGCGCTGCCTCAAGCGTCTCCGGAAGTGTGCTGCATGCAGACTCAAGGCGCTTCCGGAGTTGGGTCATGCCGGCCTGAAAACTTTTTTTCGGAGAAATGACTTCCGCAGAATCCATGGAATCCATAAGGATCCTGAAGGTATCATTGAGCCCTTCGAATACCTGCGCTCCCTGGATCTTATGGTCGGGAAGTGCGAGCAGGCCAGCCCGCAAGGTCAGCAGGTGAGCAGCGAGATTCCCGCTGTCGACCGTCGAGATGTATGTGGGCAGCAAGGGCCTCAGCGACTGCGTGTCATACCAGTTGTAGAAGTGGCCGCGGTGGTGTTCCATGGATTCCATGGTGCGCAGGGCATTCTCCGTGCGTTCGATGAATTGCCCGGCTGATAGATACCCGAAGTCGTATGCCGACAGATTCGCGAGCAGCGAAAGCCCCATGTTGGTCGGCGAAGTGCGATGCGCAACCGTGGCAACGCGATACTCCTGGTAGTTGTCAGGCGGCAGCCAGTGATCATCAGGACCGACGAAGGTCTCAAAGAAGGCCCAGGTCTTTCGTGAAAGCTTCCGGAGAAAGATGATCTGCTCAGGCTGCAGCCGCGCCCTGCGGCGGGTGAGAGGCCGGCTGATCCACCACGCGATACCAGGGGAGACGAACCAGAGGCCCAGCACAGGCCCGGCTGCCTCTAACGCTGCCGGACTCGCAAGCGCCAGATAGAGTATGGCTGCAACAGCGAGAAAAGGTGCGATCCACATTGTCCGATACACATCAGCAAGACCGCCAATGCGGAAATGATGGCTGCTTCGATCCGGATCGCCTGACGGACTCCATTCGAGGAGCTGCCTGCGGGTGATCAGCATTCTCCAAATCGTATGCAGGATCGCATCCAGACTGAAAAACGCTTCATACGGAAGACAGGCAAGCGTAAAGATAACCTGGATAACACGCCTGACCGCGGAACGGCCCACGGCGGCGAGATGCTGACTAATGAGCAGATCATGCGGTTTCTTCAGCAGGTCCACGGCAGAGCCTATCAAAGAAGGAATGAACATGATGCCGAGAACCGTCAAGGTCCAGAATAATGGCGCTGACAAGTCGGAGGGGAACATTGTCCAACCCAGCAGCAGGAGAACGGTCAAGGCAGATGGTACAAGACTGCGCCGCAAGTTATCGAAAAGCTTCCATCGGGACAGCAGAGAGAGAGGATTCTTCTGCCGCTGCCCGTCAAACCCGGGAACTCCCGGCAGCAGCCAGCGTACAAGCTGCCAGTCCCCGCGGATCCAGCGGTGTCGCCGGCTCACGTCCGCGCTGTAGCGGGCCGGGTAATCTTCATACACCATCACGTCACTCAACAGACCTGCGCGCGCGTAACACCCTTCGATAAGATCGTGGCTGAGGATGCGGTTTTCGGGGAAACGTCCGTTAAGCGCCTGTTCGAAGGCATCGACGTCATAGATCCCCTTGCCGATGAAGGAGCCCTCTCCGAAGAGGTCCTGATACACGTCCGAGACCGCGCGCGTGTATGGATCTATGCCGGGATCGCTCCCGTTCATGCGTGCATAACGCGAGCGGTTTGTGCCCGGCAGACTGACCCCGACCCGGGGCTGAAGGATGCCATACCCGGCAATAACGCGCTGTTTGACCTTGTCGTAGTGCGCCCGGTTCAGAGGGTGGGCCATAGTTCCTGCAAACTGCCGCGCTGCATCGCGCGGCAGTTGCGTATCCGTATCTAGGGTGATCACGTATTTTACCCCGGACAGGGTTGCCGTATTGCCGACAATGAGCGAAAAGTCATTATGAGCCGATCTCCTGTTGCGCAGCAGGGAATTCAGGTCAGCCAGTTTCCCTCTCTTGCGCTCGTAACCCATCCAGACCTGTTCCTGGGGATTCCATCGCCGCGGGCGATGAAAAAGGAAAAAGGTATCGCCTTTTGTACTCCTGTATTTATTATTCAGTTCTTCGATCCTCTGCCGGGCCAGCAGCAACAGCGGTTCGTCCTCCGGCAGAGTTTCTTCTGGTGCGTCCTGAAAATCGGTCAGCAGGCTGAAGTGCAGGTTTGCATCCCGGTTTGCCAGAAACCGCACTTCCAGGGCTTCTGTCAGATCATCGATATTTTGAGAACTTGTGAGCATGGTCGGGATCACGACGAGGGTCCGTGATTCCGGCGGGATCCCCCTGGAAAAGTCCATTCTCGGCAGTTGCCGAGGGGTCACCAGCAGCGTAGCCAGCCAGTTGACCAGTTCCACAGCCAGTTGGCTTGTGCCGAGCAGGGAAAGCAGACCGATCACTGCAAGCAGCCAGTCATGAGCCCCGCCGGCATATGCCTTTCCTGCGATGCCCCCGGTAATGAACATAGTAATAAGAGCGATCAGACCGACATAGAAAGGCGAGGGAAACGCGTGGCTGATTCTCTTAAGATACCCGGATGCAGTACGGCGCAGACCTGCTGCCTGCTCAAGCTGGAGCAGGCCTCTGTCAATCAGGTAGAACCCGACATGCGCAGACCTGTTGTTCGCGGTTTGTCCGTTGTCTTGAGGCGCTGCCGCAAGCCCAATGGCCTTGAGCGCCACCTCGCTTTCGGACAGCAGGCTGCTCTTCGCTATCTTCTCCACAACGTGACGGTATTGATCCCGGGTGGCAAAATCCATCATGCCGTAGACTCCTGCAGGATCCTGACGCAGCACCTGTTCCACCAGGCTCATCTTCTCGACGAACTCGACCCAATCCATTGCCCCCAGAAAGCGGAGGCTGTTGATACTGTTGCTTATGGAAACCTGGTCAGCGGCCTGCTGCTGGTTCTCCGAATGCACTGACTGCTCTATGGTCAGGCCGGACTCGGAGAGACGCTGCTCGATCCAGGTGAGCGGCAATGCCAGGGCCGGGCTCTGTCCCTGCAGCCTGCGGGTAAATTCCGCGACAAACGAACTCACCATGGGCGGGTCTGATCGCACCATGTCAGCAATCACCAGGATCAGGCTGTTCGGGTCCCTCTCCGCCATCTCGGTCATCTGATCTGCCCAATAATCAGCGAGGTTCCGGGTGGTCCTGTCAGCGGCAATCCTGGCTGCAACGCGGCGGAGATTCTCTATCAGCGCCAGACGCAGCATGATGGGGATTGCCCACAATTCGCCCAGCTTCAGGACACTCACCGTTTGGTATGCTGCAATGAAACTGCTCAGATTTTCCGGGTCCACCCTGCCATCGCCGTGGGAGATCGTCTCCAAAGCAAGGTCATATACACGCGGAAGCCCGGCCGAAAGACCGTTCATCAAGCGGGGAAGTTCACGGCTGTATCCCTTCGGCAGATGTCGTCTGGCTGTGCGGATCTGTTCTTCGATCAGATAGAAGTTATCGAGCAGCCATTCACCTGCCGGCGTGATCCGGCGATCGGTCGTGACCGCCTCCATCAGCAGGGTGCGGGTTCCGGTCAGGATGCCTTCATTTTCGGCCAATCGCAACAGGAGTTGGTCCGGGCCGTGTTCCGGGCTCAATTTGTGCATGCCTGCCAGGGTCTTGCCATGCTGCTTCATCTGGTCTCTGCTGAACAATTCCGAGCGCAGTGGAGGCTCGCAAACAGCGCACTTTTGTGCCAGATCTTTTCCGCGAAAGCTCGCTCGCAGATGCGGCAGACTTCCGAGCATGGTTTTTGGGCTCACCTTCAACGGTGTGGTCTCCTTAATGTTATGAAAACCCGCTGTCTCAGATAACTTGGGGTCTTCTCATTACCATTGTATTGCTTATCCCTGTCATGCGCAATGCCGTCTTATGAAAACCCCGATGACCCCGGCATGCTCAAAAGGCTTTGCGCATTGAGAAAGGTTAGTGCGGCCAGTGCCGAGTGTTAATGGCGTATAGTGAGATCTCTGCGATGAAAAGCGGGGCTGTCTGATAAGAGAAGCATAGGGAATAATTCATTTAAAGAAGACAGGAGGGCTTTTTCTCACTTGTTTAACTATATCATACAATCGGTCTCCGCCGCTCAAAGATGGTCGCGTACATGCGGTGAATGCCTTTGAGAACACGAGATGGCAACCTTTTCTGATATCCGTTTTCTGATGAAATTATCCGTCTGTTCCGAGTCCCTGAACAGTCCTCTATAAGGACCCTAACTCATTGACACTCTTGAATTTTCCCTGATATACTCCTCATATGCAGCAAAAGATCAGGTAAGCAGGCAATTCCTGCTGCCGTGGTTGTTCGCCTTGAGTCGAAAAGTTCTTTTTTCGCAAGGACTGCAGGAGGTCTTCGTGCATTTCCGGGGGTCAGAGATGGGAAACAGGGAAAGAAGCAGAGAAAAGATGATGAAGGATGTGCTGGCAGTGGTCCTTGCCGGGGGCAAAGGGGAACGGCTGCATCCTCTTACGATCCACAGGGCAAAGCCTGCAGTGCCATTTGGCGGGAAATACCGCATCATCGATTTTACGCTCAGCAACTGTATTAATTCAGACATCAGGAAGATCGCGGTGATCACGCAGTATAAATCGCTCTCACTTGACCGGCATCTGGCGCTTGGCTGGGAGAACCTGCTCAATCCCCAGCTTGGCGAATACATCTTTACCATACCGCCCCAGCAGCGCATCGACGACCGCTGGTATGAAGGCACTGCTGATGCAGTATTTCAGAATATTTACGTCATCGAGAAAGAGAATTCTCCCTATATTCTGATCCTGTCCGGTGATCATATCTACAAAATGGATTATGCCGAGATGTTCGATTTTCATCTGCAGAAGAACGCCATGGGCACGGTCGCAACCATACGGGTCAAGAAATCCATGGCCTCTGAATTCGGTATTGTGCAGGTGGACATTGACTCGCGCATCATCGGGTTTGAGGAAAAACCCTCTGATCCGAAGACCATTCCCGGAGATTCGGACCACTGCTATGCCTCCATGGGGCTCTATATCTTCAATACCGGGGATATTATCAACGAACTGAAATCGGATTCAGGCAAGTCCTCTGCCCACGACTTCGGCAAGAATATCCTGCCTGAGATGCTGAAGACCAACCGGCTTTTTGCCCATGAATTCAAGGACGAGAACAGGAAGGACGCAAAATACTGGCGGGATGTCGGGACCATCGATGCATACTGGGAGGCAAATATCGACCTTGTGTCTGTTGATCCCCAGTTCAACCTCTATGACGACAGCTGGCCGATGCGGACTTATCAGGGGCAGTATCCTCCTGCGAAGTTCGTCTTTTCCCAGGAATACAAGGGCGGAAGGCTGGGCGTTGCTCTCGACTCGGTCGTCTGCGGAGGCTGCATCATCAGCGGCGGCAGGGTCCAGGGTTCTGTGCTCTCGCCTAATGTGAGAGTGAACAGCTATGTCGAGATCAGGGACTCGATCCTCCTCGAGAACGTTGAGATCGGAAGGCACTGCAGAATACGAAAGGCGATCATAGACAAAGATGTCTATATCCCTGCAGGCACGACCATCGGCTACGATCCTGAAGAGGACCGGAAGCGGTTCAGCGTCAGCCCGGGCGGCGTCGTTGTAATCCCCAAAGGTGCGGAGGTGCGATGAGCCTTGCCGGAAGGCTTGAGGATCTTGCCCTGGCCGATATTTTCCAGATCCTGAGCATCGGGAAGAAGACAGGGACATTCCTTGTAAGAGGAACAAAAGGCACAGCGCTTATTGTCTTTAAGAACGGCCTTATTATGAGGGCCGAGACCGATGACCTTGAGGGCACCCTGGCTGATTTCATGCTTAAGGCTGGCATGATCAGGGAAACGGTATTTCAGATGGCGGTGGAGGTGAAGAAGAAACTGCCGGATCAATCTCTTGCTGACCTCCTTCTGGACCTTGGCGCTGTCAGCAGGGAAGCCCTTGAGCAGGCAACGCGAAAGAGGATCGAGCATGTCATTTACCGCCTGCTCCTCTGGGAAGACGGCGATTTCCAGTTTGAACTTGATGACCTTGCCATTGGAGACAAGACCGAGCTTCAGGATCTTGGTTGGGAACTTTCAAAAGGCCTGAGCCCTGAATATCTCCTCATGGAAGGCGCCCGGGTGCAGGATGAATCAGCCGAGTCGTCTTTTGATCCTACCCAGGCGTTTACGGTAGATGACCATGCACAGAAAGAAGAAGCTGATGCAGGCTCCGGCTGGGACGATAACTGGGGCGAGACACCCGCTGCAGAGAGAAAGGACATTACCGCGCTCAAGTCGCTGACCCAGGAGCTTCGGTTTCCGAACTCGACCTCTGAGATAACGCTTCTGGTGCTCAGGCTTGCGAGCGATATTTTTCAGCGGGGCGTGCTTTTCATGGCAGGGAAGAACCAGATCATCGGACTTGGTCAGTTCGGCATAGAAGTCGAAAGGGCTGACGAAAAGATCCGCGGTATTGTGCTGTCCCTTGAGATGAGTCCCTTCCTGAAGAAGATCATCCAGGAACAGATGCCGCACAAGGGGCCTCTTGATAGCGATGACGTAACCCAGTACTTTATGGATGAGATAGGCGGCCCCTGGCCTGCTGAAGCTGCTTTTTTCCCGATCGTTGCAGAGGGCAAGGTCGCTGCCGTGCTCTATTGCGATAATGCCATTTCCCGGGATCCTATCGGCGAGACCGAAGGGCTCGAGATATTCATCAGCCATGCAGGCCTTGCTCTCGAAAAATCGCTGCTCCAGAGAAGGATCCTTGAAATGGAAAAAGGCAGGGGGTAACAGGCAGGTCAATAGAGATTTTTTTGAAGATGTTCTGATACAATTTCAGCAACCGTGGAGATTCTGTGAAAACCATTCTAATTGTTGAAGATTCAGCTACAACGAGGGCCCTGATACGGGCTGTTATTGACGAACTCGGCGAGTATGAGACGGTCGAGGCAGGTTCAGGCTTTGAGGCATTGAAAATGCTGCCTCAGCAGGAGTATGACCTGATCGTCACGGATATCAATATGCCGGACATCAACGGTCTTGAGCTTATCAATTTTGTGAGAAACAACCCCCGCTACAACCATCTCCCCATAGTCATTGTCAGCACGGAGAGGAGTGAGGAGGACAAGAAACGCGGCATGGCCCTCGGCGCCACTGCCTATGTAACAAAACCGTTCAAGTCATCTGAGCTGCAGGAAATCATCAAGAAAACGCTGGTTCGATGAGCACCTCCAAGAAAGAATTCATCGCAGAAGCTGAAGATCTCCTGCAGGAATCACAGAGACTGATCCTGGAGATCCAGGACTCTGTTTCCACCGGCATCAATCCTGACACCATTAATGCCCTCTTCAGGGCAATGCATACCCTGAAGGGTGTATCCGGCCTCTTCGGGCTTCAGGGCATCTCCAAGCTCAGCCATGCCCTCGAGGCGCTTATGGACGACGTGAGGCTCGGCAAGGTCGATGTGACCGACGCTATTGTTTCGTTCCTCTTTAAAAACCTCGATATCCTCCGCAATCTTGTTGAGGGTGTCAGCGATGAGCAGGGGAATGATGACGTTTCTGCGTATCTTAATGACATTGAGAACTTCAGAAAGGGGCAGCAGGGAGAGGCTGCGGCCGCGCCGGCTGAGAGTGTTATTGATCCTGCCATCATGAGGGTGCTCTCGGAATATGAAGAGCACCGGCTTAAGGCCAATATCAAGGATGGCAAGAACATCTATCTCGCAAAGGCGGTCTTCAGTCTTGACGTCTTCGACACGGCGCTTGAGTCGATGACGAAAGTCATCAAGACCCTGGGTGAGCTTATCTCAACGCTCCCGACATCGTCGAATGTGCCTGACGGTTCCATAGGGTTTAATCTGATGTTCGGCAGCCGCCGGCCCCTTGATGAACTGCAGAAGGAGATCCATGTCGAGATAGAGGTGCTGTCCGCTCCGAAGGTCTCGCAGCCGGTGCCTGTTGCAGCGCCTGCCGCAGACAGCCAGAAGATACAGGATACACACCTCAAAAGCACATCAACAACGGTCCGCGTTGACATCGAGAAGCTTGACCGTATCCTCAATACCATCGGCGAGCTGACACTTGCCAAAGGTGCAGTGAAAAGGATCGGTACGGAACTCATCGATAATTATGGCCACACATCCCTTGTCTATGATGTCCACAAGATATCCCAGACCCTGGAGCGGAGATTGGCTGAACTTCAGGACCAGGTCCTTGAAATACGCATGGTCCCCATCGGCCAGATCTTTGCGAGGCTCTCGCAGATCGTCAGGCGGTACTCGCGCGAGATCGGCAAACAGATAGACCTTCAGATGTATGGAGAAGATACGGAATTGGACAAATTCCTGGCTGAAGAGATCGTTGATCCGCTCATGCACCTGATCAGAAATGCCATTGATCACGGGATCGAGATGCCTGCAGAACGGAAGGCAAAGGGAAAGACGGAGCATGGGACCATTACCCTGAAGGCATATCAGAAGGGCAACCATGTTGTTGTCGAGGTCAAGGACGACGGCAGCGGCGTGAGCATCGAGAAGGTGCGGAAAAAGGCGATCGAAAAAGGGCTCATCGATGACGATGTTGAACTCGAGGATAAGGAGATCATCAATTTCATCTTTGCACCGGGGTTCAGCACAAAGGACGTTGCAAGCGAGATGTCCGGCAGGGGTGTGGGTATGGATGTGGTGAAGGAAAAGCTCTCGGCACTGGGCGGTTTTGCCGATATTGAAACAAAGTCCAATGTCGGCACGACCTTTATGGTGACGCTGCCGATAACCCTTGCCATCATCAAGGCGCTGATCGTGAGGGTAGGAGCAGAGAAGTTTGCCGTACCGCTTACGTCCATGTCCGAGACACTGATCGTGAACCATAAGGATATCCAGACGATCGAATGGAAAGAGGTCATTTATCTGAGGGGCGAGATGCTGCCGATGATACGGGTCAGCACGTTTTTCGGGCTCCCGGGCGATCAGAATGATCGCTCTTTTGCCGTGGTCGTGGGCTTCGGAGAACGGAAGGTCGGACTTCTGATCGACGAGCTTTTCGGTCAGCACGAGATTGTCATCAAGAGCCTTGGTGAATATCTGAAAAAACTGAAGGGTTTTGCCGGCGCTGCAGAGATCGGCAAGCACGAGGTGATCCTTGTCCTTGATGTTGAGTCGCTGATCGACGAATCCCTTTTGAAGCAGAAGGGGGCTGCCTATGTATGAGAAATTTTACGGACTGACTGCGCGGCCGTTCACCAAGACGCCTGACCCGAAGTTCCTCTTTCTGAGCAGAAGCCACGAGGAGGCTCTGGCGAGGCTCCAGTATGCAGTTGAAGAGAAGGAACTCATCCTGCTGACCGGCGACGTGGGCTGCGGCAAGACAACGCTCACCAGGGCTCTTATGGACATCCTTGGCGAAAGTTACAAGATCGTGACGATCATCAATCCGGTGCTTACGCCTGCCCAGTTCCTGCGTGCCCTCGCAAAGCGGCTCGATATTGATATCCCTTCTGTGTACAAATCCGATCTGCTCGATGCGATCTATGAAAAAGTATACCAGGAGTATGAGGCGGGCACCTCTATTGTCATCATCATCGACGAGGCCCAGCTTATCCCCAGCAAGGACACGTTTGAGGAGATCAGACTGCTGACGAATTTCCAGCTTGACAACACGAATCTTCTCAGTCTTATCCTTGTGGGGCAGACCGATCTCAGGAAAAGGCTGAACCATAAGTCCTATATTCCGCTGAAGCAGCGTATAGGACTCTATTACCATCTCGGACCTATCGGACAGGATGAGATACGGGAGTATGTTCAGCACAGGCTGAGGACCTCAGGAAGAGAGAATCTGCTGTTTACTGATGAAGCTCTGAAGCTTCTTCACACCTATTCTGAAGGGGTGCCGCGGCTGATCAACAGTATTGCCACTTCTGCGCTGCTGGACGGTTTTGCACATGAAGCGGTCATTATAGACGCTGCGTTCATTGATGCGGCTGCCCGGGAAATGAGTCTGCATGGATATAGCGAGAATTAGAAAAAAGGCAAAGGAGCAGGAAGCCGGGAAGCGGTCGGAAGACCGGCCTGCTCCGCCGAATGTTGTTATTGATTCTTCGGTTCAGGAAGAGGTGAAGGCAGAGATCCGGGAACAGGGTGTCCCTGAGGAAGATCAGCATCCTGGCCCTGAGACAAAAAATAGTGAACCGCCCGCGCAGGAAGCGTCCGGCAGCGGTACACAAGCCGACAGCAACGGCCAGTCGGATGATGACAGCCTGGTGGAACTTCTTACCTTCAGTATTGGCGCAGAGGAGTTTGCGTTCAAGGTCAGAGAAGTTGAAGAGATCCTCAGGCTGCAGAAGATGACAAAGGTGCCGACCATGCATGACTACGTCATCGGCATTACGTCGCTGAGAGGGAAGATCATTCCGGTCCTTGACCTGAAGGCGCGTCTGAATCTGAAACAGACAGGAGAGGCTCCGGAATACGGGACCGAAGAAAATCCCGGAGGCGGCAGAGAGGCAAAAATACTGATCATAGAAGGGCCTCAGGGGTTTATCGGCGCCACCATCGACAGGGTTATGGGAGTTGTCAGCGTTGAGAAGGACAGGGTGATCGAGCCGCCTGCGCATCTCAGCGAGGCTGAAATAAAATATATTGAAGGCATTGTCATTCTCGAAAAGCGGTTCATTTCGGTCCTTCGCGCTGAAGACACGATGACCATCGAGATCGGATAAAGGAGGACGTATGCGAGAAAGGCTTGAACTGAAGATCCTCACCGTGGTGATTAGTCTGCTGATCATGGGGATCCTGTCAGCCGGTTTCATGGTGCTGACCATAGAGAAAAAGAGCCTCTACAGTATCACCGAAGCGAGTCTCGAGTCTACGGCTACCATTATTGCGCAGGACGTTGCCCGCACCATGCTTGACGGAAAGTCTGACGTTACAAAAGCGATGATGCAGGAATTGAAGGGTCTGAAAAGCATTGAGGAGCTTGCCGTCATTCATTTTGACGGTCATAATGCCTTCAGTACTGATACCAAGACCAGCGAGAGTGCGGTGATGAAACAGCTGGCAGAGACGAAAAAAGCCTTTTCCGTTCGCGGTGTCAAGACGCTGACCTATTACAAACCGCTTATGAATGAGGACCGCTGCAAGACCTGTCATGCAACAGACCCTGCCGTACTCGGTGCGGTGAAAATATCGCTCTCGATCGAAAAAGAATATCATGATGCTGTCGGGAATATTATCCTGGTTATCTCGGTAACGATCTTTGCTGCCATCTTTTTCAGTGCAGTGCTTTGGCTTATGATCAGACGGATGGTGATCAAGCCGGTCAAGGCAGTGGAAGATGCTGCCCAGAAACTGTCCGATGGAGACATGTCCTTTGAGGTCGAGATCAGGAGCATTGATGAGATCGGCAGGGCCAGCAAGGCGATCAAACAGTCCCTGTTTTCCCTGTCCGACATCCTGAGAAGGATCAAGGACATTACCAAGCGGGTGAACCATGTGGTGAAGGAAGTGGAGAGCGAGTCCAGAAAAGTTGTCGAAGGCTCGGTGCTCGAGACCGAGGCGATCACGAACATCTCGTCTTCGATCGAAGAGATGAATGCTGCCATATCAGATATTGCCGACGGCACCGAGGGCCTGGCCGCATCTGCTGAAGAAACGGCAGCATCCATGGAAGAGATGGTCACGAGCATTGCCGAGATCACGAACAGCACCCAGGACCTTTCGGTTGCCGTCGAGGCAACATCTTCATCCATAGAGCAGCTCTATGCTACGAGCAAGGAAGTGTCGAACAATTCCGCAACGCTTGCCGGTGCTGCCCAGGAGACCCAGGCAGCGATCATCGAGATCGCTGCTACGGTAAAGGAGGTCGATCACCGGGCCAAGGAGTCTGCAGTGCTTTCTGAGCAGGTGAAACGTGACGCCTCGACCTTTGGCATGACATCGATCGGCAAGACCATTCAGGGCATGCAGGACATAAAGGTATCGGTAGAGAAGACCGCTGACTATATCGAAAAGCTGGGAGGCAGATCAGAGGAGATTGGCCAGATCCTGACCGTGATCGATGATATTACGGACCAGACAACGCTCCTGGCCCTGAATGCGGCTATCCTTGCGGCGCAGGCTGGGGAGCATGGCAAGGGCTTTTCTGTTGTTGCCGACGAGATCAAGCAGCTTGCTGACCGCACGTCCATCTCAACGCAGGAGATAGGGAACCTGATACAGTCTGTGCAGCAGGAAGTGAGCGAAGCCGTTGATGCAATGAAGGATGGCCTCAAGTCGGTGGAGATCGGGTTCAGGGTGACGCAGGAGGCTGCCGATGCACTCAGAAAGATCGTGGAAAGTTCCACGAAGTCATCCGAGATGGCTGCCGCAATAGAGCGTTCTACTGCAGAGCAGGCAAAGGCAACCTTTCTTGTGTCCGAGGCAATGGAGCGGGTGCTCAACATGGTCGGCCAGATCGCCAATGCCATGGCCGAGCAGTCAAGCGGCATACAGCTCATCAAGACGTCGACGGAGAAGATGCGCGATATATCGGGTCATGTCAGGACAGCAACGAATGAACAGTCATTGAACAGCAAACAGATCTCGCAGGCGATCGAAGTTGTCTCTGACAAGAGTCAGCAGATATCGCGTGCGATCAATGAGCAGAAGCTCGGTTCGAACCAGATCTGGTCGTCAGTCGAGAAGATCAAGGACATTCCCCGGGAGAACAAGGACCGGGCATTCAAGCTGAACCAGCTGGTAAAAGAGCTGCACAAGGATGCTGAACTTGCCTCTACGGAGATGGGACGGCTGAAGTTCACCGGGGAACAGGCTGTATCCGGCGGCGTCCTGAGGCTGGGCGTAGTGCCGATCGAAACGCCGGCGCTCATGTTCAAGCACTTCAGTCCGCTTGCCGATTATCTGAGCAGAAAAATGAAGCGGAAGATAGACCTGAAGGTTGCGGTTGATTTTCAGGGGGCTGTCAGGGACCTCGAGCAGGGCGTTACCCAGTTCTGTTTTATGGGACCTTCGACGTACAGCCTTGCCCATGCGAAATTCGGTGCGAAGGTGCTTGTTAAGGCCCTCAATAACGGCAAGCCGTTCCATAAGGCAGCCATCATCACGAGAACTGAAACCGGCATTAACACCCTGCAGGACCTCAAAGGCCGTTCCTTTGCCTTTGGGGATATCAATTCGACATCCAGCCATGTGGTGCCCAGGGCAATGCTGTTTTCCGAAGGTATCGATCTTAAGGATCTGCTCTATTACAACTATCTGGGCCATCACGATGATGTTTTGAAAGCAGTGCTGAACGGCGATTTTGACGCCGGCGGTGTCAAGGAGAGTGCTGCGATAAAACATCGGGATATGGGCATCAAGGTGCTCAGGATGTCGGAGGATATCCCTGAGTTCAATTTTACGGTCGCAGCTGACCTTGACGCACAGGTCCTCGGGGATCTCAAGGCTGCACTGCTGGCACTGAGAGAAGATGACCCGGAGACCAAACCGGTGCTCAAGGCGATCTATGAGAACTACACCGGGTTTGTTGATGCAGAGGATGAGGATTACAGCAGCATACGCGTTATGATGTCAAAGATAGGTCTGTAACGCAGGCCAATAAGGAGACAGGAATATGAAAACGAATGTGTCGGGAACTGCGCAAAAGGGAATGATGAACAAAATTGCGGTATTCATGGCTACGGCTCTGTTGATGGTTGCGGGTTCTGCTTCTGCAGGAGAGAAGATCACGGTCGCCGGGGCCGGAGGCATGATCTCCCTGGTCACGGAACTGGCCAAAGCCTATATGGCCGAGCACAGGGACACCGTGATCGAGGTGAACCAGAAATCACTTGAGTCGAAGGGCGGCATCATGTCAGCAGCAGATGGCAAGGTGGCCATAGGCATGGCTTCGCGTCCGCTCAAGGACGAAGAGAAGAAGCTCGGCATCTCGGCAGTCGAGATCGCGCGCGTGGCCAATGTGCTCGGCGTCAATAAAAGCATATCCCTGGCGGATATTACGTCAGAGAACGTCTGTAAAATATATTCCGGCAGGGCAGTGAAGTGGAGTGAAGTTGGCGGGCCGGCAGAACCGATCATGGCGCTGACGAGACAGGATGCCGATGCTACCAAAGAGGTTGTCAGAAAGCACATTGCCTGTTTCAGGGATCTGAAGGAGCCGGCCTCTGTGGTCATGGTATCGACCCATGCCGAGATGAACAAGATCCTCTCCACCAGGCCGTTTACGATCGGCTTTACTGATACCATGGCTGTTGAAGATTCAGCCGGTGCTATCGTATCCCTGAAGCTCGACGGTGTTGCACCAACTTCCGAGAATGTCAGAAACGGCAAATACAAGATGATCAAGAATATGAACCTTGTGGTGAAGGGAGAGCCGCGAGGTGAGGCAAAGGCATTCATAGACTTTGTCAAGGGACCCAAGGGTACCAAGATCATCGAGGCGAATAAGGCTGTCGCGGTCAAATGATTTTTAGAAAATCCATAACAGCGAAGTTTATCACTGCGGTGTTTCTCGTCCTGCTGGCCGTCCAGTCTGCCGGAACCATAGCGTTCGTTCTCTATATCCGTTCATCCTTTCTGGAAGAGATCAACCTGCGCATGAACCGGGCAGCTTCGATCATGGCAGGCGTGAGCATGGCGCCGCTCCTGAGCTATGATTTTGCCATGATCGATACCTATCTGGATGAAGTGGCAAAAGATGAAGAGATCACCTCCATCCATATTATTGACAGCCAGGGCAAAGTGGCCAGAGAGAAGATCAAGA
This sequence comes from Nitrospirota bacterium, assembly GCA_016214855.1. NCBI lineage: Bacteria > Pseudomonadati > Nitrospirota > Nitrospirota bacterium. Next base: position 41,335 of record JACRMT010000018.1, read on the forward strand.
CCAACGATACCCACATCAGTTCGCTGAACCCCTTCCATTTCAAAAAGGCCATGATGATCAGCGTGCCGGTTAATTCCGGCGCCACCAAACTCGGGGAGGTCGCGATCCACTTCACAGGCAAGAGCATTAACGACAATATCAATAAAAGCATGATCATTATCATGGCCTATCAGGGTATTGCACTGGTGCTGCTTGGATTCGTTATGATCTATTTCTTTAACAGGAATATCAAGAGGCCTGTTCAGACGATAAATAGTGTCGTTGAAAAGATCACGAACGGCGACCTTACCGCGACAATACCTGACCTTGGTGAAAATGAGATCGGCAGTATTGCGAAGGGAGTCGGAGTTCTCGCGCGACGGCTTACGCAGATGATCGCAAAGATCAACGAAACTGCGGCCAATGTCGGTATGGCTATCAAACAGGTCGATCATACATACCGGATCGCAAGCGAAGGGATCAGCAGTCAGGCTGCTGCAGTGAAGAACGGTATCCGCTCGATCCATCTGGCGAACAAGTCCCAGCGTGAGGTGAGCGAGAGCATCGAAAAGCTCCTGAATTTTTCGACGGAAAATGCAACGTCACTTCTTGAGATGAAGGCCACGGCCGAGGAGATGTCGTCCCAGACGCAGCGTCTTTTCCGTTCCACAGAGGATTCCTATTCCGTGGTGCTCGAGATGTCCCAGACGTCGAAGTCCATATCGGCCAATTCAGGCCAGGCACTTTCTGCCGTAGAGGACACTTCTGCCTCGGTAGAAGAGGTAGGCGCCTCAGTGCGGGAGGTGGAAGAGCACGCGATCGATTCTTCCAAGATCGCTGATAAGGTGAAGGAGATCACTTCCGGAGACGGTATGATGTCTGTGGTGAATGCCATTGAGGGCATGGAAAGTATTTCGGTCCAGGTGCAGAAATCTGCAGAGATCATCCAGCGGCTGGGAGCCAGGTCTGTTGATATTGAGAAGGTGCTCTCGGTCATCCGGGATGTTACTGAACAGACCAATCTGCTCAGCCTGAACGCTGCCATTCTTGCTGCCCAGGCAGGGGAGTATGGAAAGAGCTTCTCGGTTGTGGCAGATGAGATCCGCGCTCTTTCGGAGCGAACGGCAAGTTCGACACGTGAGATCGGCGGCATTGTAAAAACTATCCAGAAGGACATCAAGGATGCCGTGTATGCAGTGGATGATGCAAAACTGAAGGTGGATGACGGCAATACCCTTGTGGTAAAGGTCGGCGAGGCACTGCGGGAGATCCTGAATGCGTCAATACAGTCCTCGGATATGACCAAGGCGATCGAGCGGGCAACAGGGGAACAGTCACTCGGCCTGTCACAGATCACCAATGCGGTAGACGACATCAGAAAGGTGATCGTCAGTGTTACCAAGTCCACCAAGGAGCAGGAAAATGCTCTGAGTTATCTCCTTGAGGGCGTTGGGGACGTGAAAGAGGTTGCTGAGCTTTCGAAGCGCGGTGCGAGCGAGCAGGCAGAAGGGACAAGGATCATATCGAGGAACATCGAACTTGCCAATGAGAGGATAAATCAGATCAATAATAATGAGCTGAATCAGAAGAAGGTGAATGCAGAGGTCATTACTTCCATGGAGAATATCAGCAGCATCGGGGTGGTCACCATGCAGAACATGGAGGATGTATCGAATTCTCTTAAAACGCTCTTCAGGGAGATCGAAGCCCTGAAGAATGAGATGGAGACCTTCAAGGTCAGCTGATGTCCAAGTTCACCATATTCAACATAGGCGAGGATGTATTCGGTCTGGATATCTCCCGTGTGTTCGAGATTCTGCGGGTGCAGAAGATCTTTTCCATCCCCGGGCTCCCGGGATTTCTGACAGGGGTCATGAGCGTGCGCGGTGCGGTTATACCGGTCATGGATCTCAGGCTGAGGTTCGGAGTGAAGCCCGCAGGCAGGAAGGAAAGGATCATCCTGGTCAGGTACGGCGATGAAAAGATCGGATTCCTGGTTGATGAGATCCGGGAGATCCTGCGGCTGGACCCGGAAGATATCAGGCCTTCCCCATCCATTTTCAGGGGATTCAAGACAGAGTATCTTACCGGCCTTGGCAAGAAGGGAGAGCAGATCATCCTACTGCTCAATATCGACAATCTGCTGACATCGGAAGAGAAGATCTGGCTGAAAGAATCAAAGGAACTGCTGGAGGATAAAGGTGCAGGAACTGGAAAAACAGCTCAATAGCGACAATAATATTGAGGTCAGGCGCCGGGCTGTCGAGCAGATGCGCGGCATGAGAGATGCCCAATGCATACCGCTCCTTATCAAGGCCATGACCGATGTGAGCTGGCGTGTAAGGAAGTCTGCGGTTGATATTCTCTTTGGCGAGTATAGCCTGGATCAGTACATCGGGGGTATCATCGATCTCCTGTATATCGAAGAAAACGCCGGCGCCAGGAATTCTGCTATCGAAGCCCTTATCAAACTCGGCAGAAAGGCTACACCTTACCTTATCGAGGGATTCAAGACCTCGAACCGGGATGTGAGGAAGTTCATCATCGACGTACTCGGAGAGGAGATGGACAGCAGGTCCCTGCCTCTTATCCTTGATGCGCTCAAGGACGAGGACGAAAATGTCAGGGCAACGGCAGTCGAGCATCTGGGAAAGGCTGGAGAGGTTTCGGTCGTTGATGCGCTGATCGAGATCCTTGACAGCGGAGACCTCTGGACCGCGTATCCGGCCGCTGATGCGCTCGGCAGAATAGGCAACAGGAAGGCAGTTCCCCATCTTCTTGAGGCCATGAAACGGAAGCCTCTTCGTGAGCCCGTGCTGAAGGCGCTGGGTATGCTTGCTGATCCGGCAACACTTGAACCGGTGATCGCGCTGCTTCAGGATGCTTCAAAGAATATTCAGGAACAGGCCCTGCGAACCATTGAGAAGATGTATCACCATGGGATCAGCGCAGAGGTCATTACCGAAGAATTCAGGCGGATCCTTGGCGACAAGGCGACAGACCTGCTTATTGCCCATGCCTGGTCAAACAAGAATGAAGTCCGGGTTTCGGCCATCGTGATGCTCGGACTGATGAAGGATGAGGCTGCGTACGGTCCGCTCCTTGATATATCGCATGAAGAAGAGTATGCAGAAGATGTAAAAGGGGCCTTTGTTTTTATCGGCAGGGACCGTCCGGAGTCGCTTCTGAAGCTCTTTGACAGCGGCAATCCTCATCAGCTGAGATTCATTGCAGAAGTGGCGGGTGAGGTTGCCTCCCCGGTGTACTATGACATGTTCGCAAGACTTCTGGACGATGATGACGGGCATGTGCGTTCCATAGCAGCGCGGAGCATCGCACGGCTGAACAAGTCCGATGCGGTCTCCATGCTTTTGACGCGGCTTGCCGATCCCTATGAGGATGTGCAGGAAGCAGCCGTTGACGCGCTCGGCATGCTTCAGCAGTATCTTCATCTCCAGGAACTTCTTGCAATGCTGAGGTCAGACTCTGCTGTTCTCAGGAGGAACGTCGCGCGGCTTCTTGGAAAAATGAAGGCTGACCGGGCAGTGAAAGAGCTCGGCTTTGCATTAAAGGACGAGAAGGTGGCTGTCAGGAAGGCAGTTGTGGGCGCTCTTTCCCAGATCGGTACCGATGAGGCAGTGCGGTATCTCAAATATGCGCTCACCGATGAGGACCCTGACATCAGGATCGCTGCAACCTTGAGTCTCGGCGCGATCGGCGGCGATGATATCCTTGACTCGCTGACCATCCTGACCGTTGATCCTGATAATTTTGTGAGGGTCTCTGCTGCCAGGGCGCTCGGCATGCTCAAAGACAGGAATTCAATAATTATCCTGGTGCCTCTTCTGCATGACGAAAGCGGCTTTGTGGTCACCACCGCGATCGAGGCGCTGAAGGCCGTGGGCGGCGAAGAGGCATGCAAGGCCATAGCCGGCATGCTTGCCTCGGGCGATGATGAAGTGAAGCGTACTGCCATAGCTGCTCTTGGAGATTTCGAAGGAGTAATAGACCTGCTTGTCCCCTTTCTGCGCGATCCTGACTGGGCAGCAAGGATCGCTGCAGTAAAAGCCCTGGGCAGACACAGCCAGACTGAGGTTCGGATGGAACTTGAGAAACTTCTTGATACCGAGGAAGATCCGACAGTAGTCAAGACCGTGGAGGAGATACTGGGTGTTTGAGCAGGAAGAGATCATTCCCCTTCCGGAAGATGTCTTCAGACTGATCCGGGACATCATTAAGGACTATTGCGGTCTGTTTTTTGACGATAAGTCCCGCTATCTCCTTGAAAAGAGGCTTTCGCGCCGCGTGAGAAATCATCATCTGACCGACTTCAGGGATTATTACCGTTTTATCCGATATGACAAGAGGGCAGAAGAAGAGCTTACCGCTATCATGGATGTGCTTACGGTTAATGAGACCTATTTTTTCAGGGAACAGAACCAGCTTAAGGCCTTCAGTGAGGAGATCCTTGAGGAACTGAAGACCGGCAACAAGGACAAAAAAACGCTCAGGGTCTGGTCAGCCGGCTGTTCAACCGGAGAGGAGCCCTATACGATCGCCATGCTCATCAACGAACGGGGACATTTTAACGGATGGGACATCGAGATCCACGGCAGTGATATCAACCAGCGCGTTCTCCAGACAGCCCGCCGCGGTGTGTACCGCAGGAATTCGTTCCGGGCGACGGAGCCCTATTTCATGAGCAAATACTTTATGGAAGAAGACGGCTCTTTCAAGATCAGTGATGCAGCCAGAAAACATGTAAACTTCAGTTATCTCAATCTGCTTGATCCGTTCAAATCAAAGTTTCTCGGCAAGATGGATGTCATCTTCTGCAGAAACGTGCTGATCTATTTTGATAATGCCTCCCGCAGGCGCGTTATCGAGAACTTCCACGACAGGCTTGTTGATGGCGGGTATCTGCTGTTAGGTCATGCAGAGTCCCTGATCAATATCTCGACCTCCTTTACCCTGAAGCATCTGAAAAATGATATGGTGTACCAGAAACCTGACGGCAGTACGGGGATGAAATGAAGACCAAGGTGCTTATTGTAGACGATTCTGCTTACACGCGGCAGACGATGAAGAAGATCCTCGAGGAAGAACCGGCCCTTGAGGTCGTAGGCATTGCCACTGACGGTATCGATGCCATGGCAAAGACCCTGCGGCTCCAGCCTGACATTATTACCCTTGATTTTGAGATGCCGGGCATGGACGGATTCAGTTTTCTCCGGTGGCTGATGCGGGAGCGGCCGACGCCGGTGATCATGGTCACATCCCATGCTGATTCAAAAACGGTATTCAAGGCCCTTGAGCTTGGCGCGGTCGATTTTATTGCGAAGCCGACACGCCGTGCATCGGTCGAACTCGAGACCATTGAACGTGACCTGCTCAAGAAGATCAAAGGCCTCAAAAATATCAGGCTCGATATTCTGAGCAAGAATCTCGAACTGCTTGATCAGGAAGAGGAAGAGGAACAGGAGGTTGCAGGAGCGGACCGGGGCAGGACGAGCAGAAATGCCGTCGAGATTGTTGCGGTAGGATCCTCTACCGGAGGACCAGCAGCGCTGCAGATCATTCTGACGCGGCTCCCTGCTGATTTCAGGGCGGCCATGGTGATCAGCCAGCATATGCCGAAGGGCTTTACCGGGCCGCTGGCAGAGAGACTTGACCGGATGTCCCAGGTCAAGATCAAGGAAGCAGCAGAAGGAGATATTATAACTGCGGGAACGGTTTATATCTGCCCGGGCGGTGAGCATCTCAGCCTGAAGAACCGCGGGAACAAAAAGCAGGTTGCGCTCAAAGAGGGCAGGTTTGAAGATAAGTATATCCCGTCTGTTGACCATATGATGTCATCGGTTGCCGAGCAGTACGGCGCTGCTTGCCTGGGAGTGATTCTTACCGGCATGGGCAATGACGGCAAGCACGGGATGCTGGATATAAAAAAGCAGGGTGGTTATACTATAGCAGAATCTGAAGAGACTGCTGTGGTATTTGGCATGCCGGGAGAGGCGATCAAGAACGGCGGGGTGGAGAAGATCCTTCCCCTTACCGAGATCTCTGCGGAGATCATCAGGATAGTAAATACCCCATCTGTCAGAGGGAGAAATTGAGTGGTGGAAAAAGAATCCAGTTATCTGAATAAGGCAGAAGAGTTCATCCAGATGTTCAAGAAGGGTGAAGAATTCACCAAGGATATTCTGAGGGAAAATGAGAAACTGAGGTTCCGGGTTGCGCAGCTCGAGGAGTCGGTCGAGCGCTCCGGTGATGAGGCCAGGACCAAGCTCTATGATGAGCGGATAAGGCTGCTTGAGCTTGAACTGAACTCCCTGAAGGACAAGTTCGTCGAAGTTGAAGAAGAGAATAAGGATTTTGCCTCAAAATATCTCGGCGTCGAAGAGGAGAACAATAATCTTGCCAACCTCTATGTCGCCAGTTACCAGCTCCATTCTACGCTTGATTTTTCCGAGGTGCTGAGGATCGTTGTCGAGATCGTAATCAACCTTATCGGCGCAGAGCAGTTTGCGGTCATGCTTATTGATGATAAGACGAACGATCTTGTTGCTGTTGCCACAGAGGGCATTCAGGCATCCGAGTCGCTGCGGGCAAAGATCGGAGAGGGTATCATCGGCAGAGTGACCAAGGAAGGCGAAAGTTATTTTGCCGCAGACCTGAGCGCGATGCATGAGTTCAATTCGTTTGAACCGATCGTCTGTATTCCGCTCAAAATAAAGGAGCATGTTATCGGCGTTATTGCCATCTATAAACTGCTTACGCAGAAGTCAGGGTTCAATAATGTCGATTATGAGCTTTTCAATCTCCTCGCAGGCCATGCTGCAACAGCGATCTTCTCGTCCCGGCTGTATACCCAGTCGGAGAGGAAGCTGACAACCATTCAGGGGTTTCTGGACCTTCTGAAAGACAAACCGAAGAGATAGGAGGAGAGCTGGATGCCGAACATTCTTGTGGTAGAAGATTCACCGACCATGCGGCAGCTGATCAGCTTTGCCATGAAACGTATTGCCAATTCGCATGTCATAGAAGCAACGGACGGCGTTGACGCATTGAAGAAGCTCTCGTCTGACAAGATCGATCTCATCCTCTGCGATATCAATATGCCGGTGATGGATGGCCTCAAACTGGTGAGCCTTGTGCGCGGCAATGCGACCTTTAAGGATATTCCGATCATCATGGTTACGACCGAGGGGGCAGAAGAGGACCGGAAGAGGGCTATCGCGATAGGCGCCAATGCCTATCTCCCCAAGCCCATCCAGACACAGGAACTGATCAAGCTGGTGAATACCTATCTTGGCGGCAGTGCGAGTTAGCCTTATCTACAGGCGCATGTTTCGAATGTCAGCTGCGGGCTGAATCAGCTTAGAACCCATGAAAAGGTCTTATGGGTGTGTGAAAGAAATAGATGAAGAGGGGCGGGATGCTCCGCCCCTCTAGAGAAAATTACAACCCTTCTACATTGTGGCAGGTTCCACACGAGTTGGTATACGGGATCGGCATTGCCTTGCCAGGATCAACTCCCTTCACTCCCTTGTTGTCCTTCCTCGGGACATCAAATACATGGGAGGTGATGTCATTCATCCAGTAGTTCTTGCCGTCTTTATTCGCAAGACCCTTACCGAAACCTGAACCTGTCTGCATAGTCTTGGGATTATGGCAGTCAGCGCAGTGGATATTGCTGTGGGCCATGCCGACCTTTGCCGAAGTATGTGCCTTTACATCAGATATATCCTTGTGGCAGCCGACGCAGAGCGTGTTCTTCTCGTCCATCACAGGGGCGCGAAGCTGATGCCTCACCTCAGTCATGCCATGTGGATCATGACAGTCTGTGCAGACCATGATATGGTTCCCGTTCCGGTACTTCTTTGACTTCACAAAGTCAGTGCCCTGCTGATGGTGGGACTTGGAATGGAGTCCGTCAGGCCAGAAATCATTCTGCGCAGCGTCTTCCCTTGTGGTGAAGTTCACCAGATAGTCATTTCTGCTTGTGCCAGGGAGCATCATTCTATTATCTTTGTTTAAAGGCTGGTCGTTTTTGAGATTGCCCTGCGGCCTGCTGTGGCACTGTTCGCAGATCACAGAAGCTCTTTCAGGCGAGAGCTTTCTCGGGCTTACGATAGTCGAGGCTTTATTTGCCTTCGGCGCCTTCACATGATCAGAGCCCGGGCCATGACAGACCTCGCAGCCGATATTCAACTCATTCGGTATGCCGTCACCGTCAATATCCATCTCTCCGTTAGGATCATTGACAGCGCCTGCAACATAGTCACCGGCCACGGTCTGGGTAAGGGTGTAGCCGGTATAGTGACAGGAGGCGCATTCTATATCAAAGGCCTTTTTCTTTGGCGGGTCGGTCAGTTTCTTTGCCTCTTCATTGTAGAACCAGTCAGCATGATAATCCCTCCAGGGTTTGCGTCCTCTGTCATTGAAGCTTTCGTCTCCCATGGTATTGAACTGGACAAAGGGGAAGAGGGCATTGCCGGACCTGACAAGGTATCTCTGTTTGAAGATGCCTCCTCCGTAAGTCATCTCAACGGTATAGGTCCTTACAGGGTCAGAGGCGTCTTTCATGTTCTCTGTTTTGAATTTCAGCTTGCCGTCTGTGTCCTTAAAGAAAGTGGCCTTCAAGCTTACGGTTGCAGGGTCTGTCGGCATCTTTTCAGATATCTGATATTTATCAAAACCCCTGCTCTTGTCAAAGCTGTGGAAATAGAAGGTTGTACCTGCCATCAGCTTTTTCAGACCTTTGTCAAAATCAGGGAACCTTGAGGAGTCCTGCAGTTTGCTGTCCTTGCCTGCTACGCGGATGCCCAGTTTGTGGAGCGTTTTCTTTTCGGCCCCATACGTCTGGTGGCAGGAGATGCATTTTGATGATCCGACATAGGTTGCCTCAGGAGATACATTGCCTGACAGCAGGATCTTCACGGTTTTGCCTTTGAATTCTACTGTTGACATGGCCTTATTGGACTTGTCGCCGCCCGGCAGATAGGTCTTGTCAGCAGGCTGGACATAGATAAAGTATTTGCCGTCAGGGATGCCTGCGATATTGAAGCTGCCCTTTTTGTCTGTTGTTCCTTTCCTATATTTATCAATATTGGCAGCGAGATTATCCTCCAGAGGTTCATCATTGGGAGAGTTTCTCCTCACCTCGATCGGGGTCTTTGCCAGTGCCGCGACATCCGCTGCAGGGATCAGATAGACCTCTGCTTTTATAACAGCCTGCCCTGATCCGTCATGGACATTACCTTTCATGCTGTTCTCATTCGTCTTCTTGCCCTCGGCCTGAGTGTCATAAAATGCGAAACCAAGTGCGCAACATAGAACGAGCAATACGGTTAGTATTCTGCGATTCATTGTGTGACCTCCTAATAAATGTTTCAGATTGACAACGTAATAGAACTTAGCGTCCTGATCAGACATATGAAGACTGCGGAGGAGAAAGACCGGATACGGTCTTCGAGTAAAAAAGCGGCGGACTTACCCCTGAAAAGACCTTCAGTCTGCCTGCCGCCATCACAGGCAGCTCAGTGTCAGGGACAATAGTCGAAGGCGCTGCAGGGAAATACTCGCTCCGGGTGGGGGTTCCCTTAGCAGGATAGAAGAAAAGTGAAAGATGCTGATGGTTTTGGACCGATGTATTGCCGACTATGGGGAAATTATAAAGAGGGACTGCATGGTATCTCTCGGTAAGCTGGAAAAAATGGTATTTCTGAAGCCGCTCGCCGCGGCTGCAGGGGAACATTACTGCAATGATGAGATAAGGGATGAGAAAGGCAGTCTTGATCAGTAATGATTGAACGCCCATATCTTATTTAATCACATCTTCGTGTCCTTTTCAATGCAAATAGTCCTGGCCAGCCAATAGCGCGGTGATCCAAGCGTCGTGATGTCAAGATATTCTGCTGAAAAAAAGCAAAAAATCAGAAGAAAAAAAGCCGTCAGTATCCGGATCGATCTGACGGCCTTCTATAAAAGCGGAGATAAAACTGTTACTTGGCGTTCAGGGCTTCTTTGAGCGCTTTGCCGACCTTGAAATACAGGACCTTCTTGCCCGGCACATCAACACTCTCGCCGGTCTTCGGGTTCCTGGCCTTTCTGGGGTTGCGGTTCTTCAGACGGAAGTTCCCAAACCCGCGTATCTCGATCTTTTCGCCGCTCATCAGGGCCTTTTTGATGCTCTCAAACACGGTATCGACAACGATCTCTGTCTGGCTCCGGGTAAGTCCTTCGACCTTTTCCGAAACCTTTTCAATAAGGACTGATTTTGTCATATAACCTCCATTCCTAAGGTGTATAGAGAAACTTTATTCTGAGTGTCGGGAAAATGTCCGTAAGTTCCTTCGGGAATCTGCTCTTGAGGAGTTCCATGATGGATGTCTTTTCTTTTTTCTCCACCAGATCAGGCTCTCCGGAAATGCCGACTAATTGTGCTGTTTTCATTATCGTGTCCTCGAGTGTGCCGAGTTCATCGATCAGCTTCTGTGCCCTTGCCTGCTCTCCGCTGAAGATCCTGCCGTCAGCTATTGTCCTCACATCCTCGATCTTGAGTTTTCTTCCCGCTGCCACGGCCTTAATGAACTGTTCATGTACGTTGTCCATCACCCCCTGGAGAAGTTCGCGCTCTTCAACCCCCATTTTTCTAAAAGCCGATGCCATATCCTTGTGTTTGCCGCTCTTGATCACTTCGGTAGTTATGCCGATCTTGGTCATAAGGCCCTCAATATTCGGTATCTCCATGATAACGCCTATGGAGCCGGTCAAGGTGCCGGGGTTGGCGATGATCATGTCCGCAGGGGCTGCAATATAATACCCGCCAGATGCGGCGATCGAGCCCATCGATACAACCACTTTCTTGGCGGCAGCAGCTTTTTTAACCTCTTCGTAGATCTCCTGTGAGGGGGCAACTGCCCCGCCCGGGCTGTCAATTCTCAGAACTATGGCCTTGATCGAACGGTCCTTTGTATGCTCCTTGATCTCGTCAACGATATTTCTGGAGTCGAGGATAGGCCCTTCAATCCTGACCAGTGCTATCCGGCTCCCAAGAGGGATCTTCTTCTGAATAAGCGTCAGCGAAAGGCTGATGACCAGGAGGCAGAGCAGGACGATGCTTATGACGATACAGGCTTTTTTCACTGCTCAGTCTTTCCCACATGTTTCATGCTGAGACCGATCTTGCGTTCATCGGTATCTATCCTGATGATGCGGGCTCTGATCTGGTCTCCGTCCTTGATCGGCTCCCCCTCAGGCTGTATGATCTCCGAGGAATAGATAAGCCCTTCAACGCCCCCTTCCATCTCAAGAAAAATGCCAAAATCCGTAGTCTTCAGGACTGTGCCGCTGATCTCGTCACCGAGCTTGAACTGCTCCGGTATCCTGCTGACCCAGGGATCGGGCTCAAGCTGCTTAAGGCCAAGGGCTATTTTTTCCTTTTCGGTATCAATAGTGAGAATGACCGCATCTACCTTCTGACCTTTCTTCAGCAGCTCTGAAGGATGTTTTACATGTTTTGTCCAGGACATATCGGATATATGGATGAGACCATCAATGCCTTCCGGAAGGCCTACGAAGGCGCCGAAGTCAGTAATGCTTCTGACCTTGCCTGATACCGTCTGCCCGGGCTGGTAATGTTCCCTGACCAGCTGCCAGGGACTCTGCTTTGTCTGGCGTATGCTCAGCGAGAGCTTGCGATCAGCCTGATCAACCCTCATTACGGTCGCTTCTACCTGTTCGCCGACCGAGAGATACTTCGACGGATGTTTCGGTCTTGGCGACCAGTCGATCTCCGAGACATGGACAAGCCCTTCGAGACCGCGTTCGATCTCGATGAATGCGCCGTAATCGGTGATACTTACGACTTTGCCCGTAACCCGCGCTCCCAGCGGATATTTTCCCGCAATGTTTTCCCAGGGGTCAGGGTTCTTCTGCTTGAACCCGAGCGTCACTTTTTCTTTCTCTGCATCATATTTAAGAACCTTGACCTCTATAGTGTCGCCGACAGCAAAGAATTCGCTGGGGTGACTGATCCTGCCCCATGAGATATCAGAGATATGAAGCAGTCCATCCAGTCCGCCGAGGTCCACGAATACGCCATAGTCAGTGATGTTCTTGACCGTTCCGTGGATGAGTGCGCCTTCGGCGATCCTGCCGAGGGTTTCACCCTTTTTCTGAGACCGCTCTTCTTCAAGGATGATCCTCCTTGATACAATGATGTTCGAACGTTTGCTGTTCATCTTGATGATCCTGAAAGACATCACCTTGCCGATCAGGCTGTCAAGGTCCTTGATCAATTTGATATCGATCTGAGATGCAGGAAGGAATGCCTTGACATCGCCGATGTCAACGGTCATGCCGCCCTTTGTCTTTTCGATGATCTTTCCTTCGATAAGGGTGTTTTCCTGTGCTGCTTTTTCGAGGGAATCCCACGATTTTATCTTTGATGCCCGTTCTTTGGACAGCCGCATCATGCCCTCGGAATCCCGCATCTGTTCGACATATACCTCAAGGGCATCTCCGGGCCTGAGCTGCCGCATCTCCTCGTCAGAGAACTCTTCTCTCCTGATAAAGCCTTCTGACTTGTACCCGATGTCTGCCATGACACCGTCTGCCTTGATAGAGATCACTTTAGCCCGAAGCAGTGTTCCCGGAGAGATCGTCTGGAACGTCTCGGCGTAGAGCTTCTCCATTTCATTGTTGTTCATCGTTTCATCCATTACTGGCTTCCCCCTATAGCATGTATTCTTTTTTCTACTTTGCGTATGATCCAGTCAGGCGTCGAAGCGCCTGCCGTAATGCCGACCTTTTTCACATTGTCAAACCAGGACGCATCAAGCTCGTCTTCTGTTTCGATGTGATATGTCCTGACCGACATGGAACTGCAGAGATGTGCAAGCTGCGTCGTGTTTGCGCTGTTTTTGCCGCCGACAACGATCATCACATCCACCTTGCGCGCCATCTGCTCGGTCTCCTTGAGCCGCAGGGCCGTTGAGTTGCATATCGTATTATATACCTTTACTTCACGTGCATGTTCTATGATCTGTGAAAGGGCCTTTTTCAATGCCTCTATGGGCTGGGTGGTCTGAACAACAACGCCGACCTTCGGTTTAAGCTTCGGCAGCGCTGACTGTTCATCGAGCACGATCGCATCGTCGCCCGCATAGCTCACGATGCCCTTAACCTCAGGATGGTTCCTGTCGCCTAAAATAACGACCTGATAGCCGTTTTCCTTCAAAAGTTTAGCATAGTGCTGGGCATTTTTTACAAAAGGGCAGGTCGCATCAATGATCTTGATGCCGCGGGACAAGATCGTGTCGTGCGTCTGGCAGGGTATGCCATGGGTCCTGATGATCAGTGAGGATATCTTTCTGGCATCAAGGTCATCGACCTCGAGCGGGGATATTCCTTCCTCTGCCAGCTTTGCGATGACCTGCGGGTTATGGATGATCGGTCCAAGCGTGTACAGATCTTTTTTATTTTCCTTTGCCATGTCAAAGGTGATATCGATGGCACGCTTTACGCCAAAGCAGAAGCCTGCCCGTTTTGCCGTGATGATCTTCACGCTGCAGGTCTCTTCAATGTTCTTGATCCTGCCGTATGATCGAGAGTATCTTTTGGAATACGTCCTGCACGGACATGCCGGTGGAATCGATGACCACCGCATCATCTGCAATCCTCAACGGCGCCAGATCTCTGCCTGAGTCTCTGGCATCACGCTCCAGGATATCCAGCCGGATCTTCTCTTTGCTGACCTCATATCCCTTTGCCTGCATTTCGAGGGTGCGGCGCTCAGCCCGCTCTTCTGCAGAGGCATCAAGATAAAACTTTTTGTCGGCATAGGGAAAGACCACGGTTGTCATGTCCCTGCCTTCAGCCACCAGATCCGCATGGTGCAATGCTTCCCGCTGAATATCGAGCAGTAATTCCCGGACAAGACGGCGGGCAGAGAAGACAGATGCAAAGTGGCTTGCCTCAGGGGAACGGATCTCCTGGGAAATGTCCTTATGGTTCAGAAAGACCCTGCCTTTTCTGAAGGAAACGTCTATATGATCAAGGGCCGCTGCGATCTCGGTGTCGCCTGTTTCTTCATTCAGCCCCCGATGCAGGAGACCAAGGGCAACAGCACGGTATAGGGCTCCGGTGTCCAGGTATTCGTAACCGAGGTCCTGTGCAAGAAGTCTGGCAATAGTGCTTTTCCCTGCACCTGAAGGACCGTCAATGGCGATCACCCTGTTCATGCGGTCAACCTTCTGATCGTTGCGAAAAAGTCAGGGAATGAAATGGCAACCGCAGAGGCGTTGCTTATGCCTGTTCTGCCCGCTGCAAGAAGGCCTGCCACTGCCATGGACATTGCTATCCTGTGGTCACCATGGCTCTCGACTTCTGCTGCATTGAGGGTCTCGGCACCGGTTATGCTGATGCCGTCAGGGAATTCCTCAAGCACGACGCCCATCCTGGAAAGTTCCGAAGCCATTGCCTTGATGCGGTCTGACTCCTTGAGACGCAGTTCTTCAGCCCCCCTGATGATGGTCGTGCCCTCTGCACGCGCAGCGGCAATGCAGAGGATGGGGAACTCATCGATCAGGGAAGGCACCATATCGGCGGTAACCGTGCAGGCTTTCAGGCCTGTCTGACCTTTGCAGAAAATGTCTGCCACCGGCTCTCCTGATACCGCATGGACATTGTCTATAACAATATGCGCTCCCATGCTCCGTAACACATCAATGAGGCCGGTCCTCGTAGGATTGATGCCGACATTTCTCAGCATAACCTCTGCCCCCGGGATCAGAAGCGCAGCGACCATAAAAAAAGCGGCCGAGGAAAAATCACCTGGCACATCGATTTCCTGTGCATAAAGCTCCTTGCCCGAATGGATCGATACGTTCAGTCCGTCTGTTCTCAGATCTGCGCCAAAAGCAGGCAGCATGCGCTCAGTGTGGTCGCGCGACTTTGACGGCTCTGTTATCACAGTGCTTCCCCCACCTGCATAGAGTCCGGCAAGGAGAATAGCTGATTTTACCTGTGCGCTTGACATCGGCATGTCGTAGGAGATCGCCTTGAGGCTGCCGCCCCGGATGGCGAAAGGTGCATAACGGTTGTCGTCCCTGCCTGCTATATGCGCTCCCATGAGACCGAGAGGCTTGATGATCCTTGCCATGGGCCGGGAACGCAGAGAGCTGTCACCGGTCACCACAGAAAAGAACGGGTTCGCCGCAAGAACGCCTGAAAGCAGCCGGATCGTGGTGCCGGAATTTCCGCAGTCAATGATGTCAACCGGCTCCGTCAGGCCATGCAGCCCTTTGCCGTGAATAATAAGGGTATGCCCCTGGTCGTCGATCTCTATGCCGAGGGCCCTGAAGGCATGCATGGTGCTCTCTGTGTCCTGCGCCCTCAGAAAGTTCCTGACCACACCTCTGCCTTTGGCCAGAGAGGAAAACATGACGGCCCTGTGCGATATGGACTTGTCAGGGGGCGGCGTTACTTCTCCGGAGAACCGCACTGCTTTTGTTATCTCAATCCTGTCCAATGCTCTCCCTCGCAGTACTTGCCCTGATAAACTCCTGCCTGAGCGCGTCAGGTTGAACTGTTCTTAAATACGCCTCCATCCTGTTCAGGTTCTCCCTGAACAGCGCTATCATCTCAATAAGATTATTTCTGTTGAGCAGAGCAATGTCTGTCCAGATATCGGGAGAACTTGCGGCGATCCTGGTCATGTCCCTGAATCCCTGGCCGCAGTAGGACAGATACGACTGGTCAATGTCTGATACGGTATTGACCATTGCGAATGCAACGAGATGGGGAAGGTGGCTTACGGCAGCATACACCCGGTCATGCTGCGCAGGACCCATTGCCATTACCTTTGATCCCAGGCTGGACCATAGATCCATAACGCTTTTCAGTGCAGAGGGGTCAGATCGTTCTGTTGGCGTCACGACGCAGAGCGCATCACGGAACAGGTCAGCCTGTGCCGAATCAATGCCTGAACGGTCACTGCCTGCTATGGGATGGCTGCCGATGAAATGAACACCAGCAGGCATCAGCTCTTCAAGTTCATGAACGAGATCACCTTTTACGCTGCCCACATCGATTACGATTGCTCCTTTTTTGAAAGCAGGGCATGCCTGTTTTACCAGTTCAACAAAGGAGCCTGCCGGTGCAGCGAGGAGGACGAGGTCCGCGTCGGTGCATGCTGACGCAGGATCTGATGAAAAAGCATCAAGGATCCCCAAGTTTCTTGCACGCCCGAGGTTTTCCCTGCTTCTGCCGAATCCGGTCACATCGTTACATATGCCCTTCTTCTTAATGGCAAGGCTGAATGAGGCGCCTAACAATCCGACACCGAGAATAGCTGTCTTACGGAATGCCAACGATCAGATCTCCCTGCCGACGGCTGCTGCCACCGGTTTCATCTCTTTCATCAGCTGTTCAAACTGTTCCGGCTTGAGGGACTGGTCTCCGTCAGACATTGCTTCTTCAGGATTGGAATGCACTTCGATAATAAGTGCATCAGCACCTGCTGCAATAGCTGCCTTTGCCATGGGTGCGACCAGACTCCGCTTGCCCACGCCATGGCTGGGGTCAACCACAACAGGCAGATGGGTAAGCTCCTTCAACACAGGTACAGCACTCAGGTCAAGCGTATTCCTTGTAGCAGTCTCGAATGTTCTGATGCCGCGCTCGCAGAGCATGACGTTATGATTGCCGCGGGACATGATATATTCCGCTGACATGAGCCATTCCTTGATCGTCGATGAAAGACCGCGCTTCAATAGCACCGGCTTGTCCGACGAGCCGACCTCAAGAAGGAGCCTGAAGTTCTGCATGTTTCGTGCGCCGATCTGAATGATATCTGTGTACTTATTGATCACATCCATGTCGCGCGGATCCATGATCTCGGTGATGATCGGCAGCCCGGTCTTCTCGCGCGCCTCTGCAAGATACTGAAGCCCTTCTTCGCCGAGGCCCTGAAATGCATACGGGGATGTCCGGGGTTTATATGCTCCGCCGCGCAGGAACGTTGCACCTGAAGCCTTCACTTTTTCAGCAATGGTGGTGAGCACGGTCCTGTTCTCAACTGCGCAGGGACCTGCCATGACCGGTATCTTTTTGGCGCCGATCAGAATGCCGCGCACATTGATCACGGTGTTCTCTTTCTGAAACTCGCGGCTCGCAAGCTTGTAAGGCTTGACGATCCTGACCACATTTTCAACGCCGTGTGCAGCGCGGAAGGAGTCCTCTTCTTCCTCGGTCACCTTGGAGGTGTCGCCGATGGCGCCGATGATCGTCCGCTCCGTGCCTTTTGATATATGCGCCTGAAGGCCTCGGCTTTCAAGCTTCTTGACAATGTGGCGTATGTCTTCTTCCGTTGCTTCCGAACCTAATACGATAATATCCATTGCTTCTCCTTAATACGATGTTAATGTCTTCTCATGCAGAAAAGGCTGTTGCTCATCACGCTTTACGCATCACGAATTACGGCCGTCAACGCTTCAATAAACCTCTTGTTCTCTTCGGGCAGACCGATCGTCACGCGGATCGCCTTTGGCCCCATAGGCCGGATGATAACGCCTTTTTTCATCAGGCTGTTATTGATTGCGATCGAGTCATTGATCGGGATATAGATAAAATTCGCTTCTGTCGGCACATAGGCAATGTTGAGGGCGGCGAGCTGCTGATAAAGATATTCCTTGCCCTCGGCATTGGTCCCTCGGGAAGCGGCAACGTGAGCTTTATCTTTTAACGCAGCGAGAGCAGCCTTCTGGGCAACTGAGTTGGTATTGAACGGTTCGCGGAGCCTGTTCATATCTGTCAGGATCCCTTTCTTCGCAATGCCGTAGCCAATACGCAGGCCTGCAAGGCCGTATATCTTCGAAAAGGTCCTGAGGATGAGGATGTTCCTGCCTGCCCTGAAATGCTTCATGCTGTCAGCATAGTCAGGGGCTGAAACATATTCATAGTATGCTTCGTCAATAACAACAAGCATATTGTCCGTCATCTTTTCCATCAGTGTGTCAAACTCGTCTTTTGTGTTGATCGTACCTGTCGGGTTGTTCGGATTCGCAATAAAGACCATTTTGGTCTTCGGCGTGATGGCAGCTGCCATAGCTTTGAGGTCATGGCGGAAGTCCTTCAGCGGCACTTGTATCGACTTGCCTCCCACTGACTGCACGGCCATGCCGTATACAACAAAAGAGGGCGATGCCATGACAGCCTCGTCTCCTGCCTGCAGATAGGTCCGCGCAGCAATGTCGAGCAGTTCGTTCGATCCATTGCCGAGGATCAGTTCATCTGGGCTAATCGCCAGCATTTCTGAAAGCGTATTCTTCAGGTAATAGCCTGCGCCGTCAGGATACCGGTTCAGATCTGCAAAGGAATCTTTTATCGCCTTCAGGGCCTCTGGCGAAGGACCGAGGGGGTTTTCGTTCGAGGCGAGCTTGATCGAGTTCGAGATACCCAGTTCCCGTTCGAGCTCTTCGATCGGTTTACCCGGCACATAGGGCTGGATAGCGTTGATATAGTCCGGCGGTTTTATCATGACACCTTCCCCTGCGGATATGATCCCAGGATTTTGAGATACAGACAGTTTTCTTTCAGCGAGTCAATAGCTTTGCGTATCTTCCTGTCTTCAACATGGCCTTCCATATCAACAAAGAAAATGTACTCCCACGCC
This sequence comes from Nitrospirota bacterium, assembly GCA_016214855.1. Lineage (NCBI taxonomy): Bacteria > Pseudomonadati > Nitrospirota > Nitrospirota bacterium. The sequence goes on from JACRMT010000018.1 coordinate 59,993, forward strand.
TTTCGCTTGGAAGGCCGGGATTCTATCTTGGTGAGGTTGATCTTTGCCCGTTTAAACGGCATAAGTACATCATACAGGGAGCCCGGCTTGTGCTTGATCGAGAACATGACCGAGGTCTTGTCATAGCCCGTGCGGTGCGGGAACTCCTTTGAGATGACCAGGAACCGGGTGATGTTCCTCCTGTTGTCCTGTATGTTCCTTTCGAGAATATTCAGATCATACATGCGGGCCGCGATCTCGCTTGCGATGGCAGCAGTGTTCGTTTCCTTTGCAGCAAGCTCCGCAGCCTTGGCAGTACTGGTCGATTCAGCGACCGGCACTCCGGGCATATTGGCTTCAAGCCATCCTCTGCATTGTGCGAGTCCCTGCGGGTGTGAATAGATCTTCCTGATCTTTGACCTGTCCGTCTGCTTCGAAAGCAGGTTATGAGAGATCTCGATTATGATCTCTGCAACGACCTGGAGCTCGGAGTCCACAAACATGTCGAGTGTATGGCTCACCACGCCTTCATTGGAGTTCTCGATCGGCACGACGCCGTATTCTGCCTTGCCGGTCTCGACATTCTCGAAGACCTTCTTGATGCTGTCAACAGGCACAAAGGCGGCTGACGAGCCGAAATGGCGAAGGGCCGCAAGATGTGTATAGGTTGCAAGGGGGCCGAGGCACGAGACCTTCAGCGGCTCTTCCAGCGAGACCGAAGCAGACAGTATCTCGCGGTAGATCGCCTTCAGCGCGTCATTGGGGAAAGGCCCTTTGTTGCGTGATGCGAGACGCTCAAGGATCTGGCGCTCCCGGTCAGGCTTATAGAAGCGGGATTTTTGCGTGCGCTTGATGCCGCCGACCTCGATGACTACCTCTGAGCGCCTGTTCAGGAGTTCGAGAATTTCGTCGTCAAAGGTATCGATTTTCTTTCTGAGCCTGTCCAGTTCACCCATGATTGTCAGTTGCTCCCTCTCTGCATGTTTTGAGGCATGATTGAGCACCAATATTACCGGAAAATTCCTTATTTTATCAAGGAGTTTGGGAGTTTGCACTGAGAGATTTCCCTGAAGTTTCCTCTGTTTTTCCTCCTAAAAAGTTCTAACCCTTTGAAATAGAAAGACAAACTACAAAACAGCATCCCCGTAGTCATAGATCTTCATCTGTGATAATCTACCTGTTAAGATCGTGAGGTGAAGAATGCTTGAAAAAAAGAACCCTGTAAGGACGGCAGCCTGGAAGGAACTGAAGGCGCATTTCAACCTGATGAAAGACCGGCAGATGAAGGATCTGTTTGTCGAAGACCCTGACAGATTCCGGAAGCATGTAATCCGGTTCGAGGATATCCTTTTCGACTATTCCAAGAATATCATCAATGACAGAACACTCCGGCTTCTGCTTGATCTTGCCGGGGAGATTGGCCTTGAAGGCGCTATTGAGAAGATGTTTTCAGGCGACCGGATCAACGAGACCGAAGATCGTTCCGTACTTCATACTGCCTTGAGAAACCGGTCAAATACTCCTGTTCTTCTGAACAGGAAGGATGTGATGCCTGAAGTGAATGCAGTCCTTGGCCAGATGGAACGGTTCTGTTCCAGGATCATTGATGGACAATGGAAAGGCTATACCGACAGGTCGATCACCGATATCGTGAATATCGGCATCGGAGGTTCTGACCTGGGCCCGGTCATGGTGACAGAGGCGCTTATGCCGTACCGCAAGCCGCATATCAGGACGCACTTTGTCTCGAACATCGACGGTTCCCATATCGCGGAGACGCTGAAGGGTCTTTCCCCTGAAACAACGCTTTTTATGATCGCCTCGAAGACCTTTACTACACAGGAGACCATGACCAATGCCCACACTGCACGCCGGTGGTTTCTTGAGGCTGCAATGGATGAGGCGCATGTCAAAAAACATTTTGTGGCGATCTCGACCAATGAGGCTGAGGTAAGGAAATTCGGCATAGCGCTTGAGAATATGTTCATTTTTTGGGACTGGGTCGGCGGCAGATATTCCCTCTGGTCAGCCATCGGGCTTTCGATCGCCTGCTCGATTGGCTTTGACCACTTCCGTGAGCTGCTTGAAGGCGCACATGCCATGGACCGGCACTTCAGGGAAACGCCGCTTGACCGGAATATCCCTGTCATCCTCGGACTGTTAGGCATCTGGTACAACAATTTCTTTGGAGCAGAGACCCATGCGATCCTGCCGTATGACCAGCATATGCACAGGTTCCCCGCCTATTTTCAGCAGGGAGATATGGAGAGCAACGGTAAATATATTGACCGGAAGGGCAGAGAGGTATCGTATCAAACCGGGCCGGTCATATGGGGAGAGCCGGGCACGAACGGGCAGCATGCTTTTTACCAGCTGATCCACCAGGGCACGAAACTGATCCCCTGCGATTTTATAGCGCCTGCTATCAGCCATAATCCTTTGGGCGACCATCATAACATCCTGCTTTCGAACTTCTTTGCCCAGACAGAGGCGCTCATGAAGGGCAAGACTCACGATGAGGTGGTTGCCGAATTAGCTGCCTCAGGTAAAACTGCGAAGGAGATCAAGCGGCTCGCAGCCTTCAAGGTTTTCAAGGGCAACCGGCCCACAAACTCGATCCTTCTGAAAAAGGTCACGCCGCGGACGCTCGGCAGCCTGATCGCCATGTACGAACATAAAATCTTTGTCCAGGGCGTAATCTGGAACATCTTCAGCTTTGACCAGTGGGGTGTTGAACTGGGGAAGGTGCTTGCAAAGAAGATACTTGCGGAGATGCAGAGCGGTTCTGATATTACCTCTCACGACGCATCGACAAACGGTCTGATCAATGCCTGGAAGGAGATGAGAGGAGAGGGCAGATAGAGGGTGATTACTTTGGATGACATTCAATGAATCGGACCTTGAGCAGTCTATCATCGGAAAACTGCAGGCGTTTATGCTGGAACTGGGCAAGGGGTTTGCCTTTGTGGCCCGGCAGCAACGGATCTCAACCGAGACCTCAGATTTCTTTATTGATCTGGTCTTCTACAACTACATCCTCAAATGCTTTGTTCTGATTGACCTGAAGACCGGCAAGCTCACCCATCAGGACATCGGCCAGTATCCAGATTCTCAAGTTCAGTTGAAAATAAATCGTTGCCAACATGGCCAGCTTGAGAATATAATTAGCTTATAACAAAAGGAGAGTGTGATGACAAACTCTTATACGGCCGTATACAGTAAAATACCGTCGGGCTATATGGGGCAACTTGTGGAGTGGCCTGAAGTCGTCACAGAAGGCAAAACAATTGAGGCTTGCAGAGCAATGCTTGAAGACGCGCTAAAAGAAATGATTCAGGCATACAGGCAGCAAGACAAGGCCATCCCATCCGGCCACACGCTTTTTGAGCAGATACCTGTTGAAGTCTAATAATGTCAGTAAAACGGCGTGAGTATACAATACATGGAAGAACAAGGCTTCTATATCCTGCGCGAAGGTAGTAACCATTCCATTTATACCAACAATCTTAAGACAATTCCGGTCAAAAGAAACCGGGTCATAGACCGGATTGTAGCAAATGAACTTTGCAAGCAGGCAGGTCTAAAGCCTAAATTCTAAACGAGGGGACATGGTCAGCACCTGTCAGAAAGAGGGGGCTTACCTTAGGAGTTTTGAAAACACTGACAGTTACTACGAGACGCCCAGCGCCTTCAGGACTTCGTTCAGGTGGTCGATATGAAATTTCAGGTGCCAGCCGCCGAGCCCTCCGATAAACATGGCCAGGGTCGGATATTCTCCCAGCGCAGTATCCTTGAAGAGCGGAATATGGGCCTTGCGGTCCAGTTGATCCGCTGAAAGGGTGAGCAGCAGTTCCGCGATTTTCGCATATTCCTTGCCAGCCTCGGCAAGAAGCTCCTTCATCGTAAGTTTTGTCCGCCTCTCTGTGTAGAAGGGGTCCTCTGCAATAATGTCGATCCGCGGTGTATCCTGTTTCAGGATGAGTTCAAAGGCAGGCATGTACCCGATGCCGTCCTGGCCTGCTATATGCGAAATGATCTGTTTGGGAGACCATCTGCCAACAGGAGCGCGGGATGCCGTCTCCTCATCAATATTTACACAGATCTTCTCAAGTTCTTCTATGTTGGTGCGGATGGTGCGGGCCAGTTCTGTTCCTTCAGCGGTTGCCATGGCAGTTCTCTCCTTTATCTGTTCAGTGGTAGGATCTCTTTTTTCAGTATAGCACTGCCCCCTGTCAAAGCAAGAAAAAAAGCGTGAAGGCCTGTCAGCGGGCGGCACCTCTGAGAACGCCGATCTTTTCCTCCATATCCTGCGGCGGCGGGCTGATAAATTCAAGATATTCTTTTGTGATAGGGTGGGTGAAGCCGAGGAGTCCGGCATGGAGCATCTGGCGGGGAAAGGTTATCTTCCTTCTTCCGAGGTCTATTGAGGTCTTCGAGCCATAGGTTCGGTCGCCCAGGACAGGATGACCGATGGAGGTGAAATGAACGCGGATCTGATGGGTCCTTCCTGTGCCGAGCTTTGCCTCGATCAACGTAACTCCATGAAATCTTTCGACCACCCTCCATGTCGTGACCGCCTCCTTGCTCCTGACAGACGTTGTAGACATCTTCTTTCTGTCAGCTGCTGACCTGCCTATCCTGAGGGAGATCTCACCCGTCTCTTCCTTCAGATTGCCGAAGACAAGAGCCCGGTATTTCCTGTTCATGGTCCGTTCCCTGAACTGCTCAACCAGGTCATAGTACGCCTTGTCATCAAGCGCCACTACCATGACCCCTGAAGTGTCCTTGTCCAGTCTGTGCACAACGCCCGGTCTGAGCGGGCCGCCGATGGTCGCAAGCTTCTTTGCATGGAAGGCGATCGCATTCATCAGCGTGCCGCTGCTGTGGCCTGCTGCCGGATAAACGACCATGCCTGCCGGCTTATTCACCACGATCAGAAAATCATCGCAATAAAGAACCTCGATCGGCAGGTCTTCAGACAAAAGCTCTTCGTTGTCCTTGGCAACCGAAAAGCGGACCACATCGTTGGCATGGGCCTTATAGTTGGCCCTGGACGGATTTTCGTTGACAGTCATCAGACCCTTTTCGAGAAGCCTCTGTACCTGTGAACGGGTCAGCCCTGAAAGCTCTGACACGAGCAGATCAAGACGCTTCCCTGCCTGTTCCGGATCAATATGAAACGTGGTCTCAGTCATGATCGTAATTTTACAGGAAAAGGCAGGGCTTTGGCTCTTTTCTGCATTTTTTATCGAGCATGAATGGGTGGCAGGTGATAAAATATATAAGAGAGTTGTAACGGAGGTAACGAGCCATGACAGAAGATAGAATTATCGAGGAAATCCCCGGCCTGTATAAGATCCTTCCCCTCAAGTTATTCCGAAAGACCCAGAAAGTGACGTTTGACTTTGTGCCGATCGACCTTCTCCCGAGGATCGATGCTATTGACCGCGTGATCCACGAAAGCAATGCAACCTCTCCAGCTTCTGTAGGCACGATCGAGAGGCCCTGGTACATGCATCCGTATCAGGAAGACAATCTGATCGTGCTCTACGGCACTCGCCATGTGGAGATCTATACCCCGCAGCACGGCCGGATCGAGAAGTTTACCGTAACGCCCCATGAGGTTCTGAAAGACGGCAAGGTGATCCACGTAGGAGGCGCCATGCTCTGCTGGCCTACGGGCGTATTCCATCGCATACAGTCAGGCACTGAGGGTTCGGCATCCCTGAACCTTGCTATCCATTATGAGGGTTTTGATATCAGGACGAACTTCAGTGTGTACAACCTGAATGTCACGACCGGCGAATATAAAGTGATACGCGAGGGTCACCTCGACCAGCCGACTGCATAGAAATTTAATATGGACCCCATACAGACACCGATAACAGGCGAGGAAGGGCAGGGAAAGCTGGCAGACCCGTTCGAGGCGCTTGTGCAGTTCTACCATGCCTTCAATCACCGGGACATAAAAGAGATGGCTGACAACTGGGCGCAGAGCGATGACAGTGCGATGGACAATCCCCTGGGCGGGATCAAGAGGGGCTGGTCAGAGATCGGGCCGGTGTATGAAAGGATATTCAGCGGGCCTGCGAGGGTTTACGTCGAATATTACGACTATACGATCTGCGAAACGCCTGAAATGTTCTGCGCAGTCGGCAGGGAGCGTGGTTATTTCCGGCTTGGAGATAAGGAGTTGAAGCTTGCGATCCGCACGAGCCGTATCTTCAGGAAGATCGCCGGCAGATGGAGACAGGTCCATCATCACGGCTCGATCGATGACCCTGAACTGCTTGCACGATACCAGGCCGCAGTCCCTAACTCAGCACCGTAGCTGCGCTGTACTTCGCGGCTGATCCACAATTGTCTTTCGACTTATCTATCGAAACCCCCTGTTTTGTCGTTTCTGCTCCGTGCCGGTTTCTATCCTAGTGAGTTGCGTGGTTGCGAAAACGCTTGACTAACATATTAACGTATGTTTAAATATGCATATGTTAAGCACGGTAAAATTGTTAAAGCTTTTTTCTGATGAGACCCGCCTGAGGATATTGATGCTCATGGCACGAAAAGAACTCTGCGTCTGCCAGATCATGGGCGTCCTCGGCATAGCCCAACCTCTTGTATCGCATAACCTTGCCCTGCTGAACAATGCCGGTCTTCTTGAAGAACGCAGGGACGGCAAGCTGGTCTTTTATTCCCTGAATAAGGAGATGCAGCAGTCCCACAAGAAGGTGATCGATCTTCTGCAGGAGCTGACCAGGGCTGATAAGGCGTTCTCGGGTGATCAGCTTTCCCTGAAGGACTGCGAGGAATTTCAGAAGAAGGCCGGGAAGTGCGATATGAAGACGCTGAAGGAGTTCATGCAGAGGAAGCCAAATAAGACCGTAAACAAATCCGGGAGGAAAAACTGATATGCGCATGAATATTCAATGGACAGGGATGCTGATATCGCTGCTTCTTCTGCTGACAGACAGTGCAGCATATGCCGAAGCGCAGGTGCTCTCTCTCCATGATGCCCTGACGCAGGCAATGAAAGGCAATCCTGAGATACGGGCAAATGAGCATGCGCTGCTTGCGGTTAAAGAGGAGATAGGCATTGCAAAAAGCTTTCTGCTGCCGAGGGTCACTTTTGAAGAGCGGTTCATGCGGACGAATAATCCGACCTATGCGTTCATGGCAAAGCTGAATCAGGAGCGGTTTGCGATGACGGACTTTGCCATACCTTCTCTTAACAACCCCGGACCTGTATCTGATTTTCAGACAGGCGTTTCATTTGAGCAGGCTGTCTTTGCCCCAAAGGTATATATCGGCATGAAGATGGCCCAAAAGGAATTCGAGGCCAAAGGCGATGACGTACAGCGCAAAAAAGAAGAGATTGCCTTCTCGGTCTTCAGGACCTATCTTGACTCCCAGACCGCACGCGCTTTTGTATCTGTTACGGAAAAAGGAGTTGAAGACGCCAGGGAACATCTCCGGATAGCCGAAAGCAGAAACAAGGTCGGTCTTGGCCTGTACTCCGACATGCTCAGGGCCGAGGTAGCCCTCAGGACTGCAGAAGAGCGGAAGGTCTCTGCTGAAAAGAATTTGATGGTTTCACGGCGAGCACTCGGCCTTATGCTTGGGTCATCTGAAGCCGTAGATGTGCAGGAGCAGAGCCTGCCCCTCACTCTGAAAAGTCTTGCGTATTACAGCGGGATGGCAGAAGCAAGAAATGACGTCAAGGCTATGGAAACACGGCAAAAAAACGCAGAGAATAACCTGACAATGGCTCATGCAGCGTATCTTCCTGTTATCGGTCTCGGCGGGACATACCAACTGAACAGTCATAGGACTATCTTTGGGGAAGAAGGGCAAAGCTGGCAGGTGATGGCATTTCTGCGGTGGGAACTCTTTGACGGTCTGAAACGCGAAGCAGAGCGGAATAAGGCAAAGCATAAAATCGCAGAGGCAGGAGAATATCTCGACGGCATGAAAAAGCAGATATCCTTTGCCGTGTACGAAGCGTATCTCTCTGTTGAGGAGGCAGGCAAGGGACTTGAACTTGCAAAGACAAACCTTGCCTCGGCAGAGGAGAGCAGGCGACTGGTAAAGACTCGTTATGAAAACAATCTGTCGGCCGCAGTGGATATGCTTGATGTGCAGAGCAGCCTTGATGCTGTCAGGGCTGATGTTGTGGCAAAAGAGGCTGCATATCTTATTGCAATTGCAAGGCTCAGCTACTTGAGCGGAACGATTATGAAAGACCTGGATCTGGACAGATGAGGAGAGATGATATGAAGCGTATCGGATTTATCACAATATTACTGCTGGTTTCGGTTATGGTTTTTTCTGGCTGCAGAGGCAAGGACGCTCACGAGACAAAGGAGATCAGGCGACAGCAGGTTGAGGGTGTAACCATTGAGACAATGCAGCTGTCGCAGGCTGATGAATATATCGAGACGTCGGCAACGGTGAAGGCAAAGACCACGAGTGTTGTGGCCAGCCGCATGATGGGCACTATTATCGCTGTTAACGTGAAAGAGGGCGACAGGGTGCGGGCGGGACAGGTGCTGGCGACTATTGATGACAGAGATATTGTGCAGAGGGTCAAGGCTGCAGAGAAGGGTGTCGAGGTGGCAAAACAGCAGGGAATGCTGGCAGACGTGACGTACCAGCGGTACAAAAAGCTCCACGATGACAGGGCGCTGACCGGCCAGGAGCTTGACCAGGTCGAGACGCAGAAGAAGGTCGCTGATATGGAATATGACAGGGCGCAGGCAATGCATCAGGAGGCCAGAATATATCATGGCTTTACACGCCTTACCGCTCCGGTGGCCGGTGTTGTTACTGCCAGGACTACAGACCCCGGAAGCATGGCAGTGCCGGGAGTACCGCTTTTTACCATAGAGGACACCTCAGGGTACAGGCTCGAGGCGAACCTTGACGAAAAGCATGCGGGAAAGGTCAGGCAGGGCGTTGAGGCAAGGATATCGATCGACGCCCTGGGTAGAGATATAAAGGGAGTTATAACAGAGACAGTTCCCTCTGTTGACCCGCTCACAAGGACATTTCCTGTGAAGATCTCTGTCAGCGGAGAAGGCCTGAGGAACGGCTCGTACGGAAAGGTTTCTATTCCGACAGGCAAGAAAGAGGCTTTGCTGGTGAGCAAAAAGGCGATTGTCGAAAAGGGACAGCTTACCGGTGTCTATGTTGTGGATGCCACTTCAGTCGTGACCTACCGGCTGGTCCGGACTGGCAGGATATATGGTGATAGGGTCGAGGTCCTCTCCGGCCTGAACCCCAATGAAAGAATAATCGTCGACCATGTCGAAAAGGCTGTCGATGGCGGCATTGTTAAACAATAAGGAACGAAAATGAAGGCTATAGGAATATCAGGGAAGATCGCAAAGGCGTTCATACAGTCAAAGCTGACGCCGTTGATCGTGATGGCCTCGCTGCTGCTGGGTATTTTTGCTGTGGTGGTAACGCCCCGCGAGGAAGAACCCCAGATCGTTGTGCCTATGATCGATGTGATGGTCACCTATCCCGGCGCCTCGGCAAAAGAGGTTGAGGAGCGGGTCACCAAGCCTATGGAGAAATTCCTCTGGGAGATCAAGGGCGTCGAGTATGTCTATTCCATTGCAAGGCCCGGTATGAACCTTACCATCGTGCGGTTCTATGTCGGCGAGGACATGGAAGCAAGTCTGGTTAAGCTCTACAACAAGCTGATGTCAAACTTTGACAAGATACCGCCGGGAGTATCCCAGCCTCTGGTAAGACCCAAGTCCATTGACGATGTGCCGATCACTACCTTCACGCTCTGGTCTGAACGTTATAACGGCTATGAGTTGAGAAGGGTCGCCCAGGAGCTCTGCAACGAGATCAAGAAAGACAAGGACGTATCTGAAACATCGATCATCGGCGGCCAGAAGCGGCAGGTAAGGATCGGTCTCGACCCTGCCCGTCTGCGCGCATATTCCCTCTCTGCCGGACAGATCATCGGAACACTTCAGAAGGCGAATTTTCTGATGCCTTCCGGCGCCTTTTCGTCAGGTAACAGGGAATATCTGATCGATACCGGTACATTTCTGAAGAATGCGGAAGAGGTCGGTTCAGTCGTGGTGGGTATGAGCAGCAACAGGCCAGTGTACCTCAGGGAGGTAGCTGCATTATCTGACGGGCCGGAAGAGCCTGCAGCGTATGTCTTCATGGGGCTTGGGCCTGCTGCCCGGTCCCGTGGTATTGCAGCTTCTCATTCCAGTGCCGGACAGTATGAGGCGGTCACGCTGACGGTCTCAAAGAAGAGAGGCGCCAATGCAAGTGTGGTTGCCGAAAACGCCATACGCAAAATAGAAGCGCTGAAAGGCAAGGCGATACCTTCTGAGGTCGAGACAACAATTACAAGGAACTACGGCGAGACAGCAAAGGAAAAATCCAACGAACTTCTCGAACACCTGCTCATAGCGTCCCTGTCGGTCGTCATACTCATAGCCCTTGCCCTTGGCTGGAAGGAGTCTCTGGTGGTCGGCGTGGCAGTGCCTGTCACGCTGTCTCTGACCCTGCTTATCAACTACCTCTATGGCTATACCCTGAACAGAGTTACGCTTTTCGCCCTGATCTTCTCTATCGGCATACTTGTTGACGACGCGATTGTTGTTGTCGAAAATATCCACCGTCATTTCAGGATGCACAGGATCGATCCGCTTACTGCTGCCTATGCGGTGGATGAGGTCGGCAATCCGACGATCCTCGCAACCTTTGCGGTCATTGCTGCGCTTCTGCCCATGGCCTTTGTGACAGGCCTGATGGGGCCGTACATGCGGCCGATACCGGTCGGTGCCTCTGCTGCCATGATCTTCTCGCTTCTTATTGCCTTTATCGTCAGCCCATGGATGAGCTACAAGGTGCTGAAGAATATCAGGAGCAATGACGACCATGGCCGAGGGCATGAGGACAATGGAAGATTCGCTTCTTTGTATGACCGCATGCTCAGACCGCTGATCGAGCGGAAGCATAAACGGATCATTGCCCTGACCGTCGTTCTTCTGCTCCTCGCCCTTTCGCTGATGCTGGTCCCGCTGAAAGCCGTGACGCTCAAGATGCTGCCCTTTGACAACAAGAGCGAACTGCAGGTGATCGTGGACATGCCCGAGGGAGTCACGCTCGAAGAAAGCGCAGCGCTTGGCCGGGAGATGGGAGAGTATCTCAAGACCGTGGCTGAGGTGACAGACTTCCAGACCTATATCGGTACTGCAGCGCCCTATAACTTTAATGGTCTGGTCAGGCACTATTTCATGAGATCCGGAAGCAATGTTGCCGATATTCAGGTCAATTTTGTTCCCAAGTCTGAGCGCAAGGCGCAGAGCCATGAGATCGCGAAGCGGCTTCGGCCCGGGCTGAAAAGGATCGCTGACCGATACCATGCGCGGCTCAAGGTTGCAGAGATACCTCCGGGTCCTCCTGTTTTGAGCACGCTTGTGGCAGAGGTGTACGGACCTGATCTGCAGCGCCAGACCGTGATAGCCGGAAGCGTTCGTGATATCTTTGAAAAGACCGACGGTGTGGTTGATGTGGACTGGTATGTTGAGGATGACCAGCAGAAGATCACCTTTGATGTTGATCGTGACAAAGCCGGCCAACACGGCATCTCAACAGAGGCAGTATCTCAGGCACTCAGAATAGCATTGAGCGGCATGTCGGCCGGTCTCGTTCATATGGAAAAAGAGAAAGAGCCTGTTGAGCTTGTCCTGAGGATGCCAATAAGCGAACGGTCAACGATTGCCTCACTCAGCGGAATTACGGTACCTTCTGCAGACGGCCGGCCAATATCCCTTTCAGAACTGGTGAAGATGCGGGAAGGGGTGGAAGACAAAACCATTTACCATAAGAACCTCAAGAGGGTCCTTTATGTTACCGGCGATGTGGCCGGCATCGCGGAAAGCCCGGCATACGCGATCCTCAAGATGAAGGAAAAGATCAGGGACCTCCAGCTTGCGGAAGGGTATGAGCTGAAGCAGTATTCATCCGAGCAGCCCTGGCTTGAAGACCGCTATGCCATAAAATGGGACGGCGAATGGCATATCACCTACGAGGTCTTCCGTGATCTCGGCATTGCGTTTGGCGCGGTGCTGATCCTTATTTATGTTCTCGTTGTAGCCTGGTTCAGGAATTTCGTGACGCCGCTCATTATCATGGCTCCCATACCCCTGACGCTTGTCGGCATATTGCCCGGTCATTGGATATTTGGTGCGTTCTTTACCGCAACATCCATGATAGGATTCATAGCCCTTGCAGGCATAATCGTAAGGAACTCAATTCTGCTGATCGATTTTGTGCAGATGGAGTGGAGGGACAGCGGCGACCTCAAGGCGGCTCTGATCAGGGCCGGGGCAGTCAGGTTCCGGCCGATTGCGCTTACCGCAGCTGCCGTGGTCGTGGGCTCGTTCGTGATGCTCTTTGACCCCATCTTTCAGGGGCTTGCCATTGCGATGATGTTCGGTGCTTTGGCCGCTACTGCCCTGACCCTTGTCGCCGTGCCCCTGCTTTATTATGAATATTTTAAGAGCAGGCCGTGCCCTCTCGGCTCCGGTCACAGCATTGAAAAGACCGGCCCTGAAGAGTTATAATGTGCATATGCACAAAATAGCATATGCTTTGTTGAATGATGTCAGCAACGGATATATCAATAACATCACGGTAAGGAGAACAGGTATGAGGAGAAGAGGTCTTATTGTTTCTTTTGTTGGTCTTTGTCTCACTGTCTTTCTGATACAGATCAGCGCAGCGGCAAACGCTGCTCCCAAGAGCACCCCTGAACTGAAGCAGCTTATCGGAGCAGGCAAGAAGACGGTTGTTTTTTTCCAGAATCCCAATGGCGGCCCCTGCAGAGCCCAGAATGAGATCCTCCAGAAGCTCCTGAAGGACAGGAAGGGAAATTTCGCTGTTGCCTATGTGAACTCCATGAAGCCTGAGGATCAGAAGGCCTTTTACGAATACGGGATCAGGAATCTGCCGTCGCTGGTGCTTGTTGACGGAAGCGGCAATATCAGCCGCGTCTTCCCTCCGGGGATCCAGAGCTATGAGACCCTGGCACAGTCTCTCGACAGTATCAAGTGATGGAGATCAGCATCGCCAATATCCTGCTTTCAGCGGGAGCCGGCCTTGCCAGCGTACTCTCCCCCTGCGTGCTGCCGGTGATCCCGGTCATTGCGGTCGGCAGCGCTGAAAAGAAGGATTGGCTGCGGCCACTCCTCGTGGTCTTAGGGCTCTCGATAACTTTCATGAGCATGGGCGCTGTTTCGTCTCTATTCGGTGCGCTGCTGGTCGGCCGTACCCGGTTCATTGAACAGATAGGAGGAGCGGTCATACTCGTCATGGGCCTGATGGTCTTTTTCAATGTCAGCATCTTCAAGCGAATGTACCGTCTTTCCAATATTCAGGTAAAGTCTGAGGGCAGGTTCAGCGGGCTGGTTCTCGGTATGGCGTTAGGCATCGTCTGGGTGCCCTGTATCGGACCGATGCTTTCGAGCATTCTTACGATGGTCGGCACCAGCGGCGAACTGGCAAAAGGAGTCATTCTCCTCGGGTTTTATTCCCTGGGTCTGGCAATACCACTGCTGACCATAGCCTATTCATCGCATATTCTGCAGCGCAGGCTTACCGCTCTTGCGAGGCATGAAGCTGTTGTGCGGTATATAACAGGCACCGTGCTCATTGCCTTTGGCCTGTACATCCTCGTCATCGGCAATTTTGCCTTTTAAAAAAAGGTGCATGACGAAAATCATGGATTAAATTGTGTGCATCGTGTATAATCAATATATATTGCAACTACGAAACAATCTTAAACGGAGGTGAATGATCATGGAAACAAGTGGACCAACCTATAATAGATGCTCATGCCAGAAGTGCGGGAGTCATTATGCAACAATCATCAATTCTGATGAGGAACTGCAGAAGGAAGCCTGCCCGAGCTGCGGCGAGAAGAAGCTGAAGATAGAAGGCCCGTTAAGCGCTGCCGAGATGAGCGGTATGTTCTCCGGCGGTGGTTGAAGCCCCAGAGGGTGCTAAGACCGGTTCGGTCTTAAAGGAATAGCAAAAAAGGGCGGATGCCGAAGGGCATCCGCCCTTTTTCTATGCGTTATAGCACTTGAAGATCTCATTGATAATGTCTGTTAGACCGATCTGCCCGTCCCGCCGGATTTGAGGTATACTACAGTTATTGAAGGGACATGATAGCGTCGCGTGTCTGCTCACTGATCGCAGAATTTGATGCCGTGTGTGAAGGGGTATTGTGGGCCAGGATTCAGCGCTGGAATTGAAACAAAAACAGTTTAACGCAGCAATGGAGCGTTATGAAAAGGCCGGTGTTTACAAAGCAATTTACCGGACAGTATCTCTGGTCAATGTTTCGCTGCAGTGTTATCTGCTCTATCTGGTCCTTCCCCTTTCCATAGGACTGCCTTTACAGATACTCTCTTTTTCCGCGGCATATCTGGCTGCAGACTTTATCAATGGACTGGTCCATATGTTCATGGACGGCAATGACGACTATGATTCATTGGCAGGGCCGTTGATCGCAGCATTCCATCTTCACCATAAGACCCCGCTCTACAAAAAAAGCAACCTCCTGCTGGTTTATTTCAATGAATCGGGTGCGAAGAACTGGCTTGCGGTATATCTTCTGCTGGCTGCCGTGTTGGTCAGGACCGCGTCCATCCATCCAGTCCTTTCCTATATCATGGTGTGTATCGGGATCTTGTCATCCGTTGCGGAGGTCTCTCATTATTGCTGCCATCTGTCGGATTCGGGAGCAGCACGGTATTTGAGATATCCCGGCCTCTTTTTATCGAAAAAACATCACGCACAGCATCATATTGGCGACAATGTCAATTATGCGTTCTTGAATGGTTTTACGGACCCGTTATTGAATCTCATTGCCCGAAAATATTCCCGCGGGTACAAAAACACGACAGACAGACATTATGCTGCGTACACCGGCAGCGGCACAGCGAACAGATGACTTTTAGATGGCTCATCTTTTATCCACCCGCGGATGACCGGATAGGTCTTGACTTGATGTCTCTGTGCAGAAGGATCTTTCATCTCTGGTTGAGAATAAGAAGATCACATGGTCCTTGCGTTACGCTCGATGACGCAGTAATATTGCCATTATCATAAGGAGAAGAATGCATAATAATTATTCATCCTATTATTGTAATTCAAGGGAAGTGTCCTTGCTCAAACGGTCATTATCGAGCTCAATGCTGCTGTTAGCTTTGGTTTTGTCCGCTTGTGGCAGCTCATCCACATCCAGCCCCCAGTCTCCCGCATCCGACCCCCAGTCTCTCCCAAGAACATTTCAGACCAGCTTTGAATCAGTTGACGATTTTCAGGGCTTTTACATAGTCCCACAAAATCACATGAAGTCTGCTTCGCATGCCCTATCGTCTGAAAAGACTCGCATGGGCAACAATTCTCACAAAGGCTGGATTTATGCCGCAAATCCGCCCAGCACACTAACGCAAAATAATAACCATCGCGCCTATCCCACTATTCAGCTTTATAAAACGGCCGGCGGCGCTTATAAAACCCCTGTATTAATCGAATTCTGGGTCTGGCTGGATGTGAATCTCTCACCTGGCGAATGGTTCAGTTTTGCGACCCTGGATCATACGACTTCTGACAGTTGGGATGCCGTATTAGTGAATTTGAGCGATCAGGGCTTTGTTCATCTTATGCATGTGCCCTATAGCGGCCAAGGGGAACGTACCTTCCAAACGTCAACTCTTAAGTTCCCCATGAAGCAGTGGGTGAAACTTACCGTGTCTCTTCATTTCGACAGCGACCGTGGATATGCCAAAGTGTGGCAAGACGATCAGTTAGTGTCCCAGGCGGACGTAAAGAGAGGAGCCGGCTTTCTTACTCAGGCACATTTTGGGCTCTATGCGCCCCCATCATTGTCCAGCGGTGTAATATACAATGATGATCTACTGATTAAAGAGGAGAATGATAAATAATCTCTCAAGTTGCCGAGTTATACCTGAGGAGGTATTATTGATTCCTGCATCATGAATGGCCCTGTCACTCCCGCTTGCCGGGAGTCCTTCCCACAGAAAGATTCCGGAGGAGCCGGAGATCAAACCGGAATCTAAGCACAAAATTGCTGAAATGGCTGAAATGTTAAAACAGAGCTCAAAACTAAAGCTTTTTGTTGTTGGGTATACTGATAACGATGGTTCTCTGGAATCAAATACAAAAATTATCATCAGTCCGCTCAGCTTCGGTCGTTAACGCTTCTAACAATAATCTGATATAATGGAATCCAATATGCAAAAAAAGATGTTGGAGGATGGAGATGAAACAGATAGTTCTTATCATTCTCATGCTTGTTTTGGTGTCAGTTATGAGTTTATCGGGATGTTCTTCAATAGGGTATAAAGCGGAACCCGCACCGGGTCAGCATCCCGGACATATTGGACACGAACAGCATTAAGACAGTGCCATTACGCAAGAAACTGGCACTATATGCTGCCTTTGCACTTTCCGACCAGGAGAAGATCGGTTCTGAACGAGATCCCGGAACACCCCATGTCTCCTGAAAAAAACATCACACTGTCGTGAAAGTGTCGGAATCTCAGATTTGCCCGGTCCAGCCAGAATTTAGCGTATAAGCTCGTCAGCCCGCCGTAAAATTTCTTCGGGGATATTGATACCAAGTTCGCCGGCGACCGCCATATTTATCTTGAGAAAAAACTCGGCCTGTTCGATCGGAATGTCACCCGGCTTTATCCCTTTCAGGATCTTTCCCACTGGCCTGCTGGCTTGTTTACCCATTGCTTCGAGGTCAGGGCCGTACGACAGAAACGGATTTATGCTTGAGAAGACTGCTGTCGAAGTGGACACCGGGAGCTTATGAGTTTTGGACGCTTCCACGAATAGTTGATATTGGGAATCAAGAAAATTGGAGGGGAGGAGCCAGATGGCGCCCGTACCAGGGGGGATATCGGCAAACGCTGTCCTGAGTTCCTCCGGGCTTTCGACTCTTCTGGTCACGAGCATTATCCCTCATTTATCAGCCGCCTTCTCAAGTTCATCAAGGCCGCCGGACGCACTCAGATCGCTTTGATTATAGGGAACCAGTATCTTTTTGACGGTAGGCAAAGCCAGGGTGTGCCATTCGAGCGCCTTTTCGATGCTGCCGATCGTCTGGATGCCGGTCATATTGCCCCCGGGATTGCGGAGATTCGTGGCAATCATTTAGGCTGATTTGTTCTTTGCTCAGTCCTAAACAATAGCAGGCTTTAAGCACAGACCCTGGTCTAAACAACCTGATTTACTTTACCCATACGCCTTATCCCGATTGCTAAGTGCAATGACCGTGATATATTATCTCTTGACGATAATATCCAGCTAAGATAACATAAAGCAATGATCAAATCATTCAAGAGCAGAGAGGCGGAAAAATTGTTTCAGGGCCACTTCTCCTCGAAATTGCCGCAGGCAATTCAACGCGCCGCTGCAATTAAACTTGAAGTGATTAATGCTGCAACTGTCCTCGAAACACTGCGAATCCCGCCTTCCAATTATCTGGAGGAGTTTAAGGGAGCCAGAAAGGGGCAGCACAGCATTCGTATCAATAAGCAGTGGAGAATTTGCTTTATATGGAAAGGCAGCGATGCCTTTGATGTTGAAATCGTCGATTATCATTAGAGAGGAGAGAGCAATATGAAAAAACGTGATTTCCCACCGATTCATCCCGGAGAAATTCTGGTTGAGGAGTTTTTGGGTCCTTTAGGAGTCAGCCAGTACAGACTTGCCAAGGATATCGGCGTTACGCCGCGACGGATTAATGAGATCGTGCATGGCCGCCGCGCCATTACGGCTGACACAGCGCTGCGTCTTGGTCAGTTCTTTGGCATGGAAGCCCAGTTTTGGATGAACCTGCAGTCCCGCTATGATATGGAAGTCACCCGCGACCAAATGCAGGATAAGATCAAGAAGGACGTTCGTCCATTTTCGCATGCGGCATGAGGCCAATTACGGAGCACGATATTTGTATTGACGCTGCCAGAGCCTGCTTCATATATTAGGCCAAATTCTTAGGGGAGGGGATGAAGTGCAAGGGGAATGCAGAAGACCTTTCAGAAGCGAAACTCTGTCTCCCCACACATTCATCTCATTCTGATTGCTAAGTGCATATTGCTCCGGAATTTCTTTTCCTTCAAGTTGATTTCCATGAAGATAAGATGTATTTTATATGCATAAGTTGTCAAAATAATGCATATGGAGGATTACGTGAGAACAACAATAGATCTGCCGCAACGGCTTGTTGAGGAAGCAATGAAAGTGTCACACCAGAGAACCAAAACGGCTGTGATTGTGACAGCACTTGAAGATTTTGTCAGGAAGAACAGAATACAAGGATTGAAGAAGTTCAGAGGACGGGTTAATCTGGATATTGACCTCGATAAACTGCGAAAACGTCCATGAGTGTTCTTGTTGACTCATCTGTCTGGATAGAATACTTTCGGAATGCGGGACAATCGGATGTACTGGAGATGCTTATTGAAGAAAACCTCGTGGTCACAAATGAATTGATTCTGGCGGAACTTATTCCAGCTCTTCGATTGCGGAAATTAAGAGAACTTATCACCCTCCTCCGGGAGATCAAGCGGCAGCCTATGAATATTGACTGGGATGATATCGTCAGAATGCAGACGTTATGCCTGCAGCATGGAAATAATGGGGTTGGCATTCCGGATCTGATCATTGCGCAAAACGCAATTCAAGGGGGCTTACGGTTATTGTCAAATGACAGGCACTTTCGTGTAATTTCAAAGTTCCTGTCCCTCGACATGTATCGTTAATTACCTGCATCAAGCGTGTCAAGAGGGGCTGGGCACGAACCCAGCCGGCAATTTGTATTGACGCTGCCAGAGCCTGCTTGATATATTAGGCTCAATTCGTAGGTGAGGGGATGAAGTGCAAGGGGAAAACAGAAGGCCTTTCAGAAGCAAAGCCGGTTTCAGCATCATGAATAAGTTCACTAATTCATCAACGTCCCCAAAATGCCTGCCTGGAAATACTGGATGCATCGCGACGTATGGAAAACCCTCGGGTTGTCGAATATGCTGTAGCAGGCTGATTCAATTTCGTAGGGGAGGGGATGAAGTGCAAGGGGAAATCAGAAGACCTTTCAGCAGTAAAATCAAACAGTGTCATTATTTCTCTGCCTCAGTCTCCACACATCCGTCTTTGAAACAGCTGAGCATTGTTGCCGAGTTATGCATGATAAAATTAAATCCAAGAAGAACTTAAATCTGATAAAATATGCATATCAGTAATAAAACAAAACAGGGGGCTGAGATGCAGACAGCGAAGCAAGAGGTAAGCAAACTCCTTACTCGTTTACCGGATGATTGCACTTTTGAGGATGTTCAATATCATCTTTATGTCCTGCAAAAAATTGAGCGTGGTTTGAAAGATGCTGAAGAAGGGCGTGTGTACTCACAGGAAGAAGTCGAGAAGATGATGTCGAAATGGCTCGGAAAATAGTTTGGTCGTTTGAAGCGACAGCTGACCTTGGCACAATTGCCGATTATATTGCGAAAGATTCCGCTTTTTATGCAGCTTCCTTTGTTCAGGAAGTTCGTGAAGCGAGCCGCTCCCTTAATGTCTTTTCTGAAAGAGGTCGCATAGTTCCCGAACTTTCCAATCAGAATATTCGTGAACTGTTTATAAAAGAATATCGTCTTGTCTATAGCATAGAAGAAATGCGTGTCGTTATCATAGGTCTGATTCATGGGAGAAGAGATCTGAAAGCATTATGGGAAGAGGAACAAAGAGAAAATTAGCCGTGCGTGCGTAGGCGCGACGACTTGGAAAACAACACTATATTTGTATTGACGCAGGAAGAAGGTGCTTGATATATTCGGCTCAGTTTTAAGGGAAGGGATGAATTGCAAGGGGAAAACAGAAGGCCTTTCAGAAGCAAAATCGATCAATCTCCAACTGCCTCTGTCTCGACACAACCACCTCATCCTGATACCGACGGCATATTGCACTGGAATATCTATCCATCTATTGGAGGTTGTTGAGCGCGGACTTTCAGCTTGGCCGTCAACCCGCTAAAACGGGTTGCGTCTGCTGTTAAAAGGAGGATCATGATATGAAGACAGCACATCTCATTTTGACGCTTGTGGTAATCGTTGGCCTGTTCGGTTCCGGCACGGCGCTCGCCGCAGGCGACCTGACGGCACAGACTCCGGTCGAGATAAAGGTCCAGATGGGGGACAAGGCGAATGCCCTGCGCTTTTTCCCGGACAAGATCGAGATGGAAACAGGAAAGCTCTACAAGCTCGTTCTGAGCAATCCCAGCACCATGGCGCACTACTTCAGTTCGGAGGCGTTGTCGCGTGCAGTGTTTACGAGGAAAGTCCAGGTCCTGGGCGCAGACGGAAAGGCTATCGCCGAGGTGAAGGGCGCAATTTCGGAGATCGAGGTCCATCCCGGCGGCACAGCGGAATGGTGGTTCGTGCCGGTCAAAACGGCAACGGTGAACGATTTGAAATGCACGATCAAAGACCATTCCGAAGGCGGCATGGTCGGGACCATTGTTATCAGGTAGATTGGTCTTGAGTCAAAGAGCACGAATACCTGACATTAAAAGTACCATTGCCGACAGTCTCAAATTCCCCCATTCCATGTCTTTGGCAAGCCCCATGTGCTTATGCGGAAATGTACTGCGATTCACCTTTGACGCGATAGTTGTAATATGAATGTTAAACTTGCAAATTGCAAGATGCATTTCAAGGGGCTGAATAATTTCATGAAGTTCTATCCCTTGCCCCATGGGGAGACGCAGTGGTCTATGGAGGCGATGACCTCCAGTCAAGAAGCGGTTACAGGGTTTATCCGGCGACACAAGTCCTGGAATTGTTAGCTGCTGTTGACAGAAAGCAAAAGAAATAAATCTATGCTTGGCACTGACAAGAGTGCTTCTGACAACTTCGAGCAGATCAGATCTGCAGACAGAAATAACATTTGCATTGACGCAGGGAGAAGCTGATTGATATATTAGGCTCAATTCTTAGGGAGGGGATGACGTGCAAGGGGAAAACAGAAGGCCTTTCAGAAGCAAAGCCGGTTTCAGCATCATGAATAAGTTCACTAATTCATCAACGTCCCCAAAATGCCCAGCTTAACGCAAACTGAGAGAAGAAAGGTAATTCGATGGCTAACTTAAGTTCTTTTAGTATGATTCATCAGAAAGTTAAAAAAATTCAAAACGACTATGACCTTGAATCTCCTGGCGTGGCCTTTGCTTGGGTAGTTCTCGGTTCAATTTATCAGATTGGTCCTGATGAAATCGAAAACGTAATTACGGATGGCGGTAACGATGGGGGCATTGACGCTATATTCGTCGAAGGACAGACTGTTCATGCGTTTAATTTTAAATATACCGAGAGTTTTGACAACTCCAAAAAGAATTTTCCAGAAAGCGAATTCGACAAAGTAGTTAACACTTTTGTTCGTATTTTTGACAAAAATCTGGCCGAAACAGAAGTCAACGATCTTTTGTGGACGAAGGTTGAGGAAATTTGGTCACTCTTCGATAATGGACCAGTAAATTTTAAGTTGTATTTTTGTACTAACAAGGAAAAACCCCTTGCTGCTGCCTCTGACAAATTTGAAAAAAGTCTTGAAAAATACCGTTCTTTTGAATTTCATTATTTCGACCAAGAAACAATTTCCAGCAAAATTATAGAAAAGAAATTTAATAAGGTAACAGGCGATATTACGTTTATTGATAAGCAATATTTCGCGAGAACTGATGGTACGCTTAAAGGCATTGTTGCAACCGTTTCAGCGAATGACATAATTGAATTATTAAAAGATCCTCAAAATCCAGCGAAGGTAAATGAGGATGTCTTTAATGAAAATATCCGCCTTTACAAAAAAAATCACAGAATCAATCATAATATTATTGCAACTGCTCTTTCTGAAGAAAATTACGAGTTTTGGTATCTTAACAATGGTATTACGATCGTTTGCGATGAATGTATCTATCAACCAACTCGATCTCCTAAAGCGAAGCTTCTCAATTTTCAGATTGTAAACGGAGGCCAAACATCGCATTCACTCTTTGAAGCTTACTTAATGGATCCAACTAAAGTGGATACGATCGACCTATTGGTGAGGATTTGTGAGATCAGAACAAATCAAACAATTTCCAGTAAAATCGGAGAGACAACAAACTCTCAAATCCCGGTGAAAAGCAGAGATCTTCACTCAAATGACTCAATTCAAAAGAAACTTGAGGAAGAGTTTAGGGCATTGGGGTACTTTTATGAGCGAAAGATCAATTACTATGCGGACGAACCCAAAGAAAGAAGACTTGATAATGAGCTCTTGGGACAACTATCTCTTGCATATAATTATGGATTGCCATCCAAGGCAAAGGGAGAAAAATACATCGTCTTTGGGGAGAAATACGAGGAAATCTTCGATGAATATTCTACTACTGCCGGCAAACTTCTAATTCCTTTTCAGTTGTATTCCAAGATTGATGTGAAAAAGAGGGTGGTTCAAAAAAAGCGGAGAAGTAAGGAGCCAATAAGCCTTGAAGAATACTGCTTTTCAATCGCGCCATTTCATATTCTATATGCCGCTAAATTGAAGTTAGACAGCGAGAATGTTGATTTGGATAATGAGAGTGCGGTAATGAAGTTAATTGACTTCGGCGCGCATATTATTCATGAGGTAATTAATGATCAAATGAAGGAAAACCGGCTTTCAATTTATAATCTTGAAAAATTTCTCAAGGATTCAAGGAGCGACAATAAGATTCTTGAAAAAGTAAAAAGCACTACATGACTCTTGATGAAGACAGAATTAGCGTAATGGAGTCTATAGGACCAGGACCCTGGTGGTAGAGGCTGTATACGAAAATTCTGTTGAGGTCATCCTGAGCGTTGGCGCGAACGCCCTTGGCGGGATCTCTCCCCAGGACACCTTTTCCTTTGTGCGCGGCGAGAGAATAAACAATAAGTCATTTGGATGGAGTTCAGCCAATATCAACCGCTTTGTCTTTGAGATGCAGGATGGGGTTAAAGATATTAAGGGGTCATTCTTTAGCTCCCGCTGGGCCGGGAATCTCGTCGGCTGACAGGATGTTGACACCTCTGTTCTGGTGCTTGAATTGACTAAGCCTATGCTCACCGGTAACATATCGTTATCAAATAGAAATCTGGTGCTTCAAGTCAAACAGCGGAGCTGCCAGAATGTGTGAAATAAAGGATAAATGGGGGTCCTCTGTATCAAACTCCAAGATGGAATTAGGATGGTGACATAACGTTTGTGGTATCATATTTTTATGCTGCTGAAACAAATGAGGTGAAAAAATGAAAACGAAATTGAAAATGATTTATTGGAAAAGCGAGAAATTCTGGGTAGGGAAATTGCTCAACCACCCTGAAATAATGACTCAAGGCGAGACATTAGAAGAACTTGAGGAAAACATGAAAGAGGCTTACACGCTTATGACTATGGACGATGTTCCACCGAAACATAAGATTAAAGAACTCGTCCTGTCAGTTTGAAAAGAAAAGAGTTAATCAAAAGAATCACCTCCTCCGGCTGTGTGTTGCTGAGGCATGGTCAACGGCACGATCTCTACCTCAATCCTAAAACCGGCAAGAAACAGCCAATTCCCCGTCATAACGAAATAGACGAAAACCTTTCACGGCACATAATCAAAGAATTGTCATAACAATAGGTGCCTTGAGCTTCTTCTTTAGACAACGAAGCCATCGTGTTTGCAGCCTCGTAATGGTATGATAGAGGCATTATCATATGCCGATGAAACAGATCTATGGCTGACATTAACAACACCGTTTCCAACGAACACACATTCCCGCATTCCATTGTCCTGAAGGCCTCTGCAGGCTCTGGCAAGACCCATGCACTGACCCTGCGATTCGTCGCATTTCTGCTCTCGAAGACCATAAAAAAGAACGGGCTCCGCAATATCCTTGCGATCACCTTTTCAAATAATGCTGCAGCTGAAATGCGGTCGCGCATCCTCCTTTGGCTGAAGGCCCTTTCGCTTGGTCAGGACGCGGCAATCAAGGATCTTAAGGCTGAAACCGGCCTTGACAGGGATGAGCTTATGACCCGGGCCACGGCCACGCTATCGCTCGTGCTCGACCATTATGCTGATCTGCAGGTAAAGACGATCGACAGTTTTATGACCGGCATATTCAAGGCCTCTGCAATTGATCTGGGTTACAACCCTGACTTTGACGTAGTGCTCCAAAATGATGCGCTGATGGAATATGCCTTTGACATGTTTTTGAAGAATGTCAGGGAGAAGAGCGAGGCAAGCCGGTTTCTTGAGGCAATGATAGGGCGGATCATGGAGTCAAAGCTCCAGACATCCGGTTTTCCCTGGGACCCCTCTGCCCCGATCCTCGATGAGGTAAAGAGCATCTACCGGAAGACTGCCTCAACATGGAAAACGATCAGGACGAGGGACCATACGCCTGAAATAGCTGAGCAGAAGGCGAAGATCAGGACTGCTGCAGAAGAGCTCGAGGCGCTCATTGAGCGATCAGCATTCGAACGCAACAGCAAGAGTACGTTTCCGGCAGTTCTCGATCTGGTGAGGCAGGACCGTTTCCCTGATATCCTGAGCAAAGGTATGAAGACCCAGCCAATAAAATCGTATAAAGGAAAGGATGCAGAGAAAAAACTGTCTTATGACGAGATAATTGGCAAATGGGAGACGGTTGTCTGCGAGCTTGCAACTTATATCTGCCTCCATGCAGAGTCCTACTATTTTCCGTATCTCAGGGTCTATGAGGCAATCAGGGAGACGATCGAGCGGGTCAAGAGAAAGGAAGAGACCGTATTCATAGAGGACATTAACCATAACCTTGCAGAATATATACAAAAGGATATTGTCCCTGATGTGTACTTCAGGATCGGCGAGACGGTGTACCATTATCTTATTGACGAGTTTCAGGACACATCTCCGGTACAGTGGAAGAACCTCTTCCCGTTGGTCGAGAATTCCCTTGCCGAGTTCGGCAGCCTCTTCGTTGTGGGCGACACAAAACAGGCGATCTACGGGTTCAGAGATGCTGACTACCGGATCATGAGGGAGATGGAAAATCCCGACAAGCGTCCCTTCCCCTCAGCGCACCATCAGGTAAAAGAGCTCGATACGAACTACCGGAGCCTACAGGAGATCATTGATTTTAATGCAAGGGTCTTTAAGCAGAAGGTGGCTGCTGATGAGGAATACGGCTGTATTGCTGCTCGGAGCGGGCTGACAGACTATATCCAGAAGGTGAAGGCGGGCAATGAGGGAAAAGGTCATGTGCAGATCAGGATAATTGAGCAAGAGGGTGATGAGACCCCTGAACGTGCAGAGGTTCAGGACCTGCTAACAGGGTTGACATCCCGTGGATACGGCCTTCGTGATATCGCGATCCTGACTTTTGATAATGACGATGTGGTGAATATCACGGCATGGCTTAATGAACAGGGCATTGATTTTGTCTCGTACAGCAGCCTCGACATCAGGAGAAGAAAGGTCATTGTCGAGATCGTCTCACTCCTGAGGTTCCTCGACTCACCGCTTGATGACCTTTCGTTTTCGATCGTGCTGCTCGGCGATATCTTCAGCCCCATGCTCAGGGACGCTGGCATTGGACTTGAACAGATGCAGGAGTTCATCTTCAGCCACCGGCGGAACAGGCCGCTGTATAAGAGTTTTCAGCCCGCATTTCCTGCCCTCTGGGAGCGATGCTTTAACGGGCTCTTCAGGTCTGCGGGTTATCTTCCGCTGTATGACCTGGTGACCGAGGTCTTCAGAATCTTCGGGATATTCCCTGCCTTCAGGGAAGAAGAGGCTGCACTTGCCAAGATGCTTGAGGTGGTGAAGACCTATGAGCAGTCCGGAAAGAACAGTCTCAGGGACTTTATAGAGTTTGTGACGGATGAAGAGAGAAACGAGGCTGACTGGAACATAGATCTGCCGAAGGAAATGGAGGCTGTAAAGGTGATGACCGTGCATAAGGCAAAAGGCATGGAATTCCCTGTTGTCATCCTTCTTATATACGGCAAGACATCAAAAGGTTTTTCCCATGTGCTCAAAGAGATCAGCAAGACAGAGGACCTCTGTTTTACGCGGCTGAATAAAAACATCGCCGATAAAGTTGAGGAATTGGGTTGTCTGTACGACGAGCTTTCGGCAAAGGAAACGGTCAATAGCTTAAACAGTCTTTATGTTGCGCTTACGAGGGCAGGGGCTGAGATGTATGTGCTCTGCGTGCAGAACAAGACGAGAAAAGAGAGTTATCATGCCTGCAGGTTTCTGCCTGACGAGGAATATCCGGCCCTGGACATGCCGGCAGAGATCTTTCCGGGGGAGAAGCGACAGTCGAGGAAGATCGCATTGGAGCATGGCAATATCCGCGCACTTGCTGCAGTGAGCGCCGAGAAGTCCATGAATGTTGCGGAGAAGCAATGGGGGGAATTCATTCACCAGGTCCTTTCGCATATCGATATATGGGAGACTGGCAGGGAATCTTTTGTCAGCGAGATCATAAAGAAGGTGAACCGGGAATTCATGACCTCATATCCTGATGAGCCGGTCTGCAGTCTTATCCACGGGTTCCTTGATTGTCCTGCAGTGAAGGACCTCTTCAGCGAACGGGCCGGAAGGATTGTACAGAAGGAGACAGAGATCGCTGACAGCAAGGGGAACCTCTTCAGGCTCGACCGGCTGATTATCGACCCTGAATGCGTTACGGTCATTGATTTCAAGACCGGCAGGGACCAGGAAAAGGAATCCGGTTATCTTCGTCAGATCAGGAATTACATGAATATCCTGGCCGCTCTCTATGCTGACAAAAAAATCATAGGCATGATCGCCTATGTAGAACTGATGCAGGTCAGGATGGTCTCATGAAGGCATATCTTCTGAGAGGAAATGCAGACCTGATCAGCCATGTTTCGGCATGCCTGGACTGCAGGGACAATGACTATTCCGGCAGTATTGTGGTATTCCCCGGTAAAAGGCCTGCGCATTTTCTGAGAAGGCATATTGGAGAAACACAGGGACAGGCCTTTATCCCGCCCAGGATCTGTTCCATGGATGAGTTCATTGATCTGCTCTGCGTGCAGCAGGAGGCTGTCCGCAGGATTGACAGCATTGACGCTGCAGCAATACTTTTCGGCCTTCACCGGAAGGCCCCCAAGCCTCTCGGCAAAAAAGGATTCCTTTCCCTTGACAGCTTTTTCCCGATCAGCCTGAAGCTCGGCAGGGACCTGGAGGAACTCTATATTGAGGGCGTGAGTATCGATGATCTGAAGCAGACCGACAGTCTGGTGCAGGAAGTCATCCCTCGGGGCTCTCTCGAAAGGCTCCAGTCAATCTCCTGGTTCTATGAGCATTTTTATCAGGAAGTCAGGGAACAGGGTCTTTCGACACGGTCAATGCGGTACTGCTCTGCTGCCGAGGCATTTGATGCAGGCAGCCTGTCTCAATTTTCGCATATCGTGCTTGCCGGTTTTTTTGGACTCACCACAGCGGAGAAGGCCCTGTTCAGAAAACTTGCTGTGCGCGAAAACGTGTGCCTCTTTTTTCAGGACGGTCCGGGCATGCAGGAGCTGCTGGCATCTCTTGATATGGAGCCTGAAGTGATCGAGGGGCTGGGGACTGCTCCTGCTGTCTCCCTGTATCAGAGTCCTGATACGCATGGCCAGACCTTCGGGCTGAACAGGGTGATCAGAGGGATCGAAAACAGAGGAGAGGCCCTTGATGAGAGGACGGTGATCGTGCTTCCGTCTGCAGATACGCTTTTCCCTCTTCTGCATCACGGCATCGCAACGATCCCTGAGGACCGTTTTAACATATCCATGGGGTATCCCCTGAACAGGACGCCTATCTTCGGTTTTTTCAATAATCTCAGCCAGATGATGCTTTCGATGGAGGGGCAACGGCTCTATCTTCCTGATTATCTGAAATTTGTACTTCACCCATATGTTAAGAATATGCTGTTCCATGAGCGGGCTGATGTCACCCGGATCATCTTTCATACGCTTGAGGATGAGATGACAGAGAACAGGACCCGTTCCTTCCTGACGCTCGACGAGATCGAAAAGGACAGGAAGATGCTGGAGAGCATCACCAAAAAGGTTGTCCAGGTAGAGCCGGGCATAACTGCCGGGCAGGTCCAAGATCATCTCAAAAAGATCCATGACAGGCTCATAAGGGGCTTTTTCACGCTCAGTTCCTTCTCTGATTTTGCGCTGAAGACTGCTGCTGTCCTTGAATATATCTATGAGAAGAGCACGGCAAAGTTCCATCCCTATTTCCATCCCTTTGCCGAGGCATTCATCTCCTCCATGCAGGCCATTTCCGTTTCCCTGATGAAAGACCTGGCCTTTGACGAGACAGGCAGCTATTTCCATTTCTTCAGGAAATACCTCGGCACATGCCACGTGCCTTTTCCGGGCACGCCGCTGAAAGGGTTTCAGGTGCTCGGCTTCCTCGAAACCAGAAACCTTTCCTTTGACCGTGTCGTGATACTCGACATGAACGAGGATGTGATGCCTGCCACAGACAGGGACGAGTCTCTTCTGCCGTTTCAGGCGCGCATGGCGCTGCATCTGCCGACATACCTTGATCGTGACCGGATGACCGCCTATTACTTTGAGACGCTCCTCAGGTCTTCCCGCGAAGCACATCTTTTTTTTGTCGAGAACAGCAGAAAAGAGAGGAGCCGGTTTGTCGAAAAGCTCCTCTGGGACATGCAGAAAAAAGATGGGGAGATAAAGCCCGACAATTATCTGCAGGCAGTCTTCTATGACGTGAAGCTCGACAGCAGAAAACCTGCAGCCGTCCCGAAGACCGCTGCGGTTACAGACCTTCTGCGCGGGTTCGAATACAGCGCCTCGTCACTCGACTCGTATCTGAACTGCCCGCTGCAGTTCTATTACCGGTATGTGCTCAGGATCAGCGAACGGGAAGGCATCAGCGGGGAGATCGAGAGGGCTGACATCGGCAGGTTCGTGCATGATCTGCTGCATGACTTTTTTGCGGATAAGCAGGGAAGACCTCTTACGTTAGAGGACTTAAGCGAAGAGGTCATGCATGCGATGATAGCAGTGAAGTTCAGGAAGGAATACGGACCGGATGCAGTCGGTTCTCTGCATCTGCTGAAGATGCAGATCCTCCGTCATCTCAGGGATTTTCTGAAAGGCTATCAGGCAGCAATGCTTGAGCAGGGGCAAATCGAGCTCCTCGAACTTGAGAGCGACCTGAAGATCACCTGGAATGACTTTGTCCTGAAGGGTCGGCTCGACAGGGTGGAAAAGAGAGGGGAGAGGCTTTATATCATTGACTATAAGACCCAGGCAGGTGACAGCTATCTCAGGATCAGGCATGACAGGCTCGATCCTGATGATCGCACAACCTGGAATCAGGCGATCGGCTCTCTTCAGCTTCCTCTCTATCTGCTTCTGCTGTCAGAGGCGAAAAGCATAGCGCCTGATCAGATCACACCGCTTTTTCTGTTTTTAGGCAGGATGCGCATGGACAGGGACATAGAATCCCCGCTTTTTAAGGAGGGTGAACCGATGCAGGAGCAGTTTGAGGCGCTGAAGCAGGTTATACAGGGCCTGCTCAAAGAAATCACGGACCCTGCTGAACCCTTTTCTCCTGCGCATGACCTGAAGACTGCATGTCCGCTCTGTGATTTCCGGTTCATCTGCGGCACGCAGTGGATCGTAAAGAAGCGATAGCCGTTAAGTGAGATTCGGATGAAATACGGCCCCCTTATGCGGCGTATTTATGATAATCTTTATCGTATCCTGATTGTGCTATTTTGGCAAAAAAGGAGATGCTCAACATGGATCATAGCGCTACCAGCGATTTCATGGCTCACGGCTTCTGTTTCCTCTGGGAACCCCGGCTGGTATGGCTGCATGTACTATCAGATATCCTTACCGGCATAACCTATTATTCCATTACCATTGCCCTGTTCTTTTTTGCGTACAAAAGACGTGATATCCCTTTCCTGAGAATATTTATTCTCTTCGGTGTTTTTATATTCGCCTGCGGAACGACACATCTGTTTGCCGCATATACGATATATGTCCCTGCATACTGGTATGAAGGCATGGTTAAAGCCACCACAGCGGTTGTCTCGATCATTTCTGCATTTCTTTTCATCCCCCTTATACCCAGGGCTATTGCCATGCCGAGCCTGACAAAGGCATTTGAAGAAATAAAAGGATTGAATGAACGATTATCCAAGGAATTGGAAGAGCGCAGGGCTACAGAAAAGGCCCTGTTCACCGCAGAGAAGAAATACAAAACATTGTTGGAAGATGTTCATATGCTGGCGATAATGCTTGATAATGATGGCAATATCACCTTCTGCAACGACTATCTTTTGAGACTGACCGGGTGGACAAGAG
This sequence comes from Nitrospirota bacterium, assembly GCA_016214855.1. Taxonomy (NCBI): domain Bacteria; kingdom Pseudomonadati; phylum Nitrospirota; species Nitrospirota bacterium. Next base: position 90,440 of record JACRMT010000018.1, read on the forward strand.
ACGAAGTAATCAACAGAAACTGGTTCGATCTATTTCTCCCCAATGATGTCAGGGAAACCGTTTATGCGGTGTTCAGCTCCGGGATTAAGGATAACGCCCTTGCTCTCCACTATGAGAATCCTATTATGACCCGGGAGGGGATACCAAAGCTTATTGTCTGGGATAACTCTATTCTGCGGGATACGGAAGGCAACATAATCGGCATGGCCAGTCTCGGGACCGATGTCACGGAGCACAGAAAGCTTGAGGAGCAGCTCCGTCAGTCCCAGAAGATGGAAGGGATCGGACAGCTTGCCGGAGGAATTGCCCACGATTTCAACAATATCCTTTCATCCATAGTAGGCTATGGCCACCTTACCCTTATGAAGATGGCAGACGATGATCCCAACCGCCTGAACGTAGAGAACATACTTGAGGCCTCAGACAAGGCAGCGCATCTTACCAAGGACCTGCTTCTGTTCAGCAGGAAGCAGGCAATAGACAGGAAACCCCTCGACCTTAATGAGACGATCAGACGGCTGCAGAAGTTTCTGATACGGGTCATTGGGGAAGACATTATCTGCGATGCGAGGCTTTCTGAAGGAAGACTTATGCTATCGGCTGACACACACCAGCTTGAGCAGGTCCTTATGAACCTGGCCACAAACGCGCGTGACGCCATGCCGAAGGGCGGCACCTTCACGATCACAACAAAAGAGATCCAGCTGGATGAAGAGTTCACCTCTACGTGCGGGCTCTGTAAGGCCGGAAGGTATGCCCTGATCAGTATCTCGGATACAGGCTATGGCATGGACAATGAAACCAGTCAGAAGATCTTCGAGCCTTTTTTTACCACAAAAGAGGTTGGCAAAGGCACAGGGCTTGGACTTGCCGTTGCGTACGGCATTATCAGGCAGCATGAGGGGAATATCATGGTGAACAGCACAAAGGGAAAAGGTACGACAATCCGGATATACCTGCCGCTCATGAGCGCTGTGCAAGAAGATGGCGGATCGGCCATTGCAGGTGCAGAGGAACAGCCTGTTGCGGGAGGCACGGAAACGATCCTGGTGGCTGAGGACGAGGAATCGCTCCGGAAACTTAACCATAGCGTATTGACGCAATATGGGTATACGGTCATCGATGCTGTAGATGGCGTGGATGCCGTAAACAGGTTCAAGGAGCACAAAGACAGTATTCAGCTCCTTCTGTTCGATCTCATAATGCCGAAGATGAACGGCAGTGAGGCCTTTGATAAGATACGGAAGATAAATCCGGACATAAAGGTCATATTTGCCAGCGGCTACTCTCCTGACATTGTCCGGCAGAAGGTGCTGCTCGATGAGGATGCAGAGTTGATCTATAAACCCATTTCACCCTTTGAACTTCTGAGAAAAGTGAGGGAAGTGCTGGATAAAGGCAAGAGGTAGCTTCTTGAGGCCAGGACGGTATCGTGATCATAACAGCTGGAGGTTTTTGTGAGGCTAATGAGTATCTTTACTCTTGTGCGTATTTTTTCTCTTGTTCTGATCTTGTTGTTCTTTGCAGTCTTGCCCGCTAATGCAGAACAGGCCATTCTGCGCATCCTGCATGTCAACGACTTTCACGGTTTTGCAGAGCCGTACAAGCCTTACGCCTCTGACGGGCTGCTGGGCGGTATGGCATGGCTTGCCACAGCTGCCGACGAACTCAGAAAGGAAAGGCCGGCGCTGCTTCTCTCTGCCGGCGACATGATCCAGGGCAATAACTGGGCTAATCTTTTTCAGGGCGCATCAGTGATCGAATTGATGAATGCCATGCAGTTCGATGCCATGGTGACCGGAAATCATGAATTTGATTTTGGTCAGGATGTTCTGAAGAGACGATTGAGCGAGGCAGCGTTTCCGATCCTTGCAGCTAATGTCGAAGGCATGGAAGGCCTGAAGCCCTATCTGCTGAAAGAGATCAACAGCATAAAGATCGCAATCATCGGCGTTGTGACCGAAGAGACGCCTCTTAGCACCCATCCCCGGAATGTGACAGGCCTGAAGTTCATTGCGCCTGAAGATGCCCTGAACCGCTATCTCAGGGAGCTGAGACCGGGGGTCGATCTGGTGGTCGTTCTTTCCCATCTCGGCCACAATGCTGATCGTCTGCTTGCAGAGAAGGTGAGCGGTATCGACGTTATTGTCGGCGGCCATTCACATACAAAGGTGCTACAGCCGGTTGTGATCAACAAGACCGTGGTGCTTCAGGCATGGGAGCATGGAAAGGCACTGGGTGTCCTTGACCTTACCTTTGATGACAGGAAGATCGTGAAGGCAGAGGGAAGACTTGTGGATATCAGGCCTCTGCCGGGCAGGGAGAATAAAGAGATCGCAGCGATCGTCGAAAAATACCGATTCAGGGTTGACGCGGTGCTCGATGAGACGATCGGCGGGGCAGGGCTTGAGCTTGACGGCCAGAATACGAGAAAGCGCGAGACGAACCTCGGTAACTTTCTTGCGGACATCGTGCGTTCTACAGCAGGAGCAGATGCGGCGATCATCGGCGGGGGCAGTATCAGGACGAGCATGAAGAAGGGGGATATAAAGATCAAGCATGTGTACGCGGTCTCTCCCTTTAATAATTATATTGTCGGCATCAGGCTTACCGGCCGGCAGATCCGCGAGGCGCTCGAACATGGCGTCTCTGCCATTGCTGACGATGCCGGACGGTTTCCGCAGGTATCTGGCATCAGATTTACGTACAGCCGCTCTAAGCCTGTGGGGCAGAAGGTGAAGGAGGTATCTGTCAACAACAGTCCCCTTGTCATGGAGAAGGAATACATTGTGGCGACCGACGACTTTCTGGCTGCAGGCGGGGACGGGTACAAGGCTTTCGGAGATGCAGTCAGGTCTTCAAGAGATTTTGCGATCGTGGGCGGAGCAGTGATGGGCGAGAAGCTCGTATATAACAATTCGGGCAAGTGGCTGCGCGACGTGGTCATTGACCATATAAAAGAAAGGAAGATGGTCTCGCCGGTCGTTGAAGGAAGGATAATCGAGGTTGAGTAAGGTTTCTGTTCATATCATTTCAGACCTCCCCTTTCTCCCCTCCCTGGCAAGGAGGGGATGGGGGCGGTGAAGATATGCGTTAATGAAAAAGAGATCGAACTCGCCGCAGGCATGACCGTGCGCCATGCGCTGATCCATGCCGGCCTGCTGAAAGAGATCGAAAAGGAAAAGAAGGTCTATGACCAGTGGGGCAATGAACTGGGCCTGGACGGTTCCCTGTGCGAAGGGATGCTGATCCTGGTGAAGTAAGGTCCCGGCAGTTTCAGTTGACCGGCATAACGATGGATGGTATTAAAAACATCAGTTCCGAACCCTGACCATTGCTTCTTTCAGCATCCAGGCAGCTATCTCGGGTGCGGCCTTTGGCCGCGAGAAGAAAAACCCCTGCGCAAAATGGCAATCCATGGTGTCGATCTCGTCAAGGTGGGAAGACAGTTCTATGCCTTCGGCTATGACCTCAAGTTTAAGATTTTGGGCGAGAGTTACTATAGCCTTCACGATCTCGCGATTTTCATCGTTCAGTGACATGTTTGCGATGAAGCTCCGATCGATCTTCAAGGCGGTAACAGGAAATTTGTTCAGATAGCTCAGCGAAGAATATCCGGTGCCGAAGTCGTCGATATGGATCTTGATCCCGCTGTCGCGCAGCCTGTTCATGGCGATCACCGCGACCTCGAGATTCTCCATAATAATGCTCTCCGTGATCTCTATGGCAAGCGTTTCTGGAGCGATGCCGGTCTCCCCGATGATCCCGAGCAGGACATCCACGAAATTATCGTTGAGGAATTGCCTGCCGGACACGTTAGCGCTCATCTTGAGCGGCTCGGCAGTATGGTATTCCCTCTGCCACCGGTTCAGCTGCCTGCAGGCTTCGCGCAGGACCCATTCTCCCAGCGGCTGGATCAGGCCTGTCTCTTCGGCAAGAGGTATGAATTCCATGGGAGGGATCAGGCCGCGCACAGGATGCTGCCAGCGCACGAGGGCCTCAAACCCGCTCAGTTTTCGCGTTGCGACATCAAGGATCGGCTGATAGTGCAGGACGAATTCATCAAGGTGTTCTACCGCGACCCTGAGATCCGCCTCAAGCTGCAGCCGCTCAACCATATAACTGTGCATGCTGTCATCGAAGATCTCGTACCGGGCCTTGCCCTTTGCTTTAGCCGCATACATCGCGATGTCCGCATCGCTCAGGATCTGATCCGGCTGTTCATAGCGGTCCTGCTCCAGGGCAATGCCGATGCTCTGGGTCACATAGAGCTCATTGCCGTCGATCAGGAAGGGGGCCGCCATTTCGGTCTGGATGCGTTCGACAACAGTCCTGACATCCGTAACATCAGAAACATTTTCAAGCAGTACCGCGAACTCATCTCCGCCGAGACGCGCAACCGTATCGCCCGGCCTGACACAGTCTGCCATGCGACGGCTTACCCCGATCAGCAGTTTGTCGCCTGCGGCATGCCCTAAACTGTCATTGATCACCTTGAACCGGTCGACATCAAAGAACATTACGGCATAAAGATATTGTTTCAGCCTCTTTGACCGGTTGATCGCATTGTGGAGCCTGTCCCGGAACAGGGCCCTGTTGGCGAGTCCGGTCAGGGCGTCATGAAACGCATCATGGAGGAGCTGTTCCTCGGCCTTCTTGCGCGCGGTGATATCGGTCTGTGATCCCGCCATGCGGGAAGAGTTGCCCTTGCCATCCCTGACGGCCAGTCCCCTGCAGAGCATCCAGCGGAAGTTCCCGTCCTTGTGCATGATGCGGTATTCGATCTCAAGATGCTGGTTCCCCTGCAGCACATAACCATGGATCCGTGACCAGACCTTCTCACGGTCATCGATATGCAGACGGCTGAGCCACTCGTCAGGGCTGTCTCCAACCTCTCTGTCGCTGTATCCCAGCATGGACTTCCAGCGGATGGAATAGTAGATCCGGTTATCCGTCAGGTTCCAGTCCCATAGCCCGTCATTTGCCCCCTGTGCTGCAAGCGCATACCGCTGTTCACTCTCCCTGAGGGCGGCCTCGGTCTTCTTGCGTTCCGTGATATCTCTGGTGTATTCGATGACATGGGTTATGGTGTTGTCACGGTCAACGATCGGATAGGTGTAGATCTCCTGCCAGGACTCATGTCCGTGCAGGTCCATGACGGTCTTTTCTTTTGCGCATGCATCGCCGGAAAGGAACGTTGCGCTGACAATGCAGTCCTCGCACACGGCATCTCTGCCATGCAGCAATGCATAGCATACCGGCGGAGCCTCAGGATCAATGGTCCTGGATTTCATGGCAGTGTAAGCGTCATTGGACCGGACGATCCTGAATTCGCGGTCAAAGATACAGAAGGGGTCGTGGATGCTGTCGAATATGGTGCTGAGAAAGGCCTCTGATTTGGTGAGAGCGGCCTCGGTCTGTCTCCTCTCGGCGATCTCTTTTTCGAGCTTGTCATATCCTTCCCTGAGCCCCGTGCTCATCAGGCTGATATTATCAGCCAGTTCGCCGAATTCCGTTTTGTCCTGATAAGGGACCTTGTGCCCAAGATCTCCCGCTGCAATGGTCCTTACCGCGCTGAGCAGAACGCCGATGGGTCCGGTAATAGAGGATGTCAGCCGGATCGCGATAATAATGCCTACCAGGAAGGCGAGGATGATCGTGATCAGAAGAATGCTCCTTGCTTCCTTGATCTTTCCGACTGCATCTGCTGTCATTGAGGCGAGTTTCCTGCTTGCATCCATGGACATCTCTTCAGTGGTGAGGAGAAGGCTGTTGCCGATAGCTGCAGCCTCTGTTTTCAGACGGTCGATATTCTTCTTGTCCGCTGAAGCGGTCATATAAAAACTGAGAGCGTTCTGATAATCGTTAATGGAGGTCTGCATCTGCAGCAGTTTCTTCTCCAGGGCCGGCTGATGATGACATTTTGTGCAGCCGCCTGCATTCTTCTCAAGACGGCTTACGTTCTCGGTAATAGTGTCTATCTTGTGCCCGAGATCAGTCCCTACGGTATAGAGTTCCGACTGTACCGTCTGGATCGACATGATAAGATCCTGGCGGAGGTTTTCGACCTGATGCAGACTGATCAGTCTTTCAAGGGAAGAAGTCGTTGTCCTGATAGACAGCGACGATATGACCGTCCCGGCCGCAAAGAAGAGAAAGAGGAGAAGCAGGGATATGACGATCTTTCGTTTCACGGTCTTTGGTTGTCCTGAAGATCTGCCGCTTCCGGTTGACGCCGATAGTGACCGGCGCTATTCATTCATTTTACCGCTGTATTTCATGAGATCAATACCGGCTTTCCTGGCGAGGTCATGAACAGGATCATAATCCTTTTCGGTCGTCTCGATGAATTTCAGCGCTCCGAACTGACTGAGAACGGTCTTCCCATTCGGATCGTTGTGCATTGCAAGCAGGGTCTCCCGGAGTTTCTTCTTAAGGGATTCATCGAGACCTTTTCGGACACAGAGACCGTTGGACGGTACCGCAGGTGAACGCGCAATGATGCGAAGTTCTTTTTCCAAAGAGGGATTGTTCGCGCTCATCATATCATAGATCGTGTTCTTGGCTGCGCCGGCATCCGCTTTCTTCCTGAGCACCGCGTCAATTGCAGCATCGTGACTGCCGGCGAAATAAAAGCTGCGGAAGTATCCTTCAGGAGAAGAGATGCCGTTTTCCCTGAGAAGCGCAAGAGGGAATACGTAGCCGGCTGTTGTCGCCTTTTCGACAAATGCAAAGGTCCTGCCTTTCAGGCCTTTGATATTCGTAATGCCGCTGTCATTTCGGACAAAGACATATCCCTTATACGCTGAATTGTTATCAGGGGTTACAGGACGGACAAGCGGCACTACCCCATGCTTGCGGATCGCAACAGCACCCGTGAAGGAACCGAAAAAGGCAGCGTCCAGTTTTTCCTTGTTGAAACTGTCGATGAGGTTGCCGTATTTGCTCAGGATCGTGAATCTGACACGAACGCCGGTCTTCTTTGAAAGGTAATCTCCGAGCAACATATACCGCTGCTTTTGTTTGAAAATATTCATCTCGGGGCTGAGGCCGATCAGAAGCTGTTTTTCATCTGCTGCGGAACAGGATGGCTGCGGGATACCAAGGAAGAGGATCAGGAAGAGAGCCCAAGCCATTTTTTTCATTGCAATTCCTTTTTGCAAATCTTCCTGAGGAGCAAAAGGGGGCAGTATGATGCTATTTCGATAACCCTGCCGTCCTCTTTATTAGGACCAGTGGCTTTGCGTCCTACCCTCTCAGGCAGTTTGCCGTTTCGATAACATATTCGCTACCTGAGAATTTTATATAATGTCAGCCATAATAATCAACCTTAGACATCGTCCTGTCTTATTTTTCCGGAATATACGTGTATGGAGAGGGAATCGGCCGGCACTGTTCTGCGTCTCTCCGCACATTTATGGTATTATTAATGCCTTATGGAACAGCGCTTACAGAAGATCATTGCAGAGATGGGTATTGCCTCCCGCAGAAAGGCAGAGGAACTGATCCTCGAAGGGTTGGTGACCGTGAACGGCAAGGTAGCGGAGATCGGCATGAAGGCTGACCTTATGCGCGACCATATCAAGGTCAGGGGAAAACTCCTCACCAGCCCGGAAAAAAAGGTCTATTATGTCTTCAACAAGCCGCGCGGCGTCATGACCTCCATGAGCGACCCGGAGGGAAGACCGACGGTGAATGAATTTTTCGGACGCATCAAACAACGGGTTTTTCCGGTCGGCAGGCTTGATTACGACTCAGAGGGCCTGCTTCTGCTCACCAATGACGGAGATTTCGCATACGCCATTATCCATCCTTCCCGGAAGATCCCCAAGACATACCTCGTGAAGGTAAAGGGCGTGCTTGAGGAAGAGGATCTTGAGAAGCTCAGGAAGGGCGTCAAGATCGACGGAAAGCTGACCGCGCCTGCAAAGGTGAAGAAGCTCAAAAAGACGGAGAGCAACTCATGGATAGAGATGACTATCCACGAAGGCAGGAACCGCCAGATCAGGAAGATGCTCGAGCGCGTGGGTCACGATGTGCTCAGGCTTATGAGGATACGGATCAACGGCATAGAGATGGGGCCTCTTGAGCCCGGAGCATACCGGAAGCTGACAACACAGGAAATGGATTCGATCATACGAGAAATAGGAACAGGAGAGGGCGCATGAATCGCGATAAAGTCTGCGGAGCAATCCGTGAATCTGATATCAGTTCAACGATCACTATAGCCGGATGGGTATTCAGAAGGCGCGACCACGGCGGTCTTATCTTTATCGACCTCAGGGACCGGTCAGGCATATGCCAGGTCGTTTTCAGCCCGGATGTATCGGGCGATGCCCACGAAAAGGCGCACGATCTGCGTGCTGAATATGTTATTGCAGTAACGGGCGAGATCAGACGGAGGCCTGCAGGCACGGAGAACCCGAACCTCCCGACCGGCATGACCGAGATGTACGTCAAGGAGCTTGTCGTGCTGAACGAGGCCGCACCGCTGCCCTACAGCATGGAAGAAGCTGCCGAGGCCGGCGAGGCCCTGCGGCTGAAGCATCGTTACCTTGACCTGAGAAGGCCCGAGATGCAACAGAACATGATCACCCGCCACAGGGCAAGCAAACTGATGCGCGATTATCTGGACGACAACGGGTTCCTTGAGATAGAGACGCCCATGCTCACCAAGTCCACGCCGGAGGGCGCGCGGGACTATCTGGTGCCGTCCAGGCTCAACCCCGGTTATTTTTATGCGCTGCCGCAGTCGCCACAGCTTTTTAAGCAGATCCTGATGGTTGCAGGTATGGAGAAATATTTTCAGATCGTCAAATGCTTCCGTGATGAGGACCTGAGGGCAGACCGCCAGCCGGAATTCACGCAAGTCGACCTTGAGATGTCCTTTGTCGACCGCAAGGACATCATAGAACTGATCGAAGGCATGATGAAGAAACTCTTTAGCGGGGTTCTGAACCTTGATATCCGGACCCCGTTTGAGATGCTGAGCTATCAGGAGTCTATGGAGCGTTTCGGCAATGACAAGCCTGACATGCGCTTCGGTCTTGAGCTGAAGGACATGGCAGACCTTGCGGCAAAGGGAACGTTCAAGGTATTTCTTGATGCGATCCAGTCCGGTGGCCTGGTCAAGGCCATTAACGGCAAGGGCATGGCAGGCATCTCCAGAAAAGATATTGACCTTCTCACCCAGGAGGCGCAGTCCTTTGGAGCAAAGGGCCTTGCCTGGATCAAGGTGAAGAGCGGCTTTGAATCACCGATCGCGAAGTTTTTCCCTGAAGATGTGCTGAAGGCAATGGCAGAAAGGCTTGGTGCAGAAGACGGGGACATGATGCTCTTTGTGGCTGACAAGGTGAAGGTGACCTATGATGTGCTGAGCAGGTTGAGGCTTGAATTAGGCAAGAGGCTGAACCTTATTCAGCCCGGGTTCAAGTTCGTCTGGATCACCGACTTCCCGCTGCTTGAATGGGATGACGACGAAGGCAGGTTCCAGGCCATGCACCATCCGTTCACCTCGCCGCTTGATGAGGATATCGGGAAGATGATGTCCGGCGATATGACTGACCGGAATATGCTCGGCTCTCTCAAGGCCAAGGCGTATGATATTGTGCTGAACGGTTTTGAGATCGGCGGCGGAAGCATACGAATCCATAACCAGAAGCTCCAGAAAAAGATGTTCGAGCTGCTCAATATCAGCGAGGAAGACGCCCACACCAAATTCGGATTCCTGCTCGATGCCCTTCAGTATGGCGCTCCGCCCCATGGCGGCCTTGCACTCGGCCTTGACAGGCTTGTGATGCTTATGGTCGGCGCGACCTCGATCAGGGACGTTATAGCCTTCCCCAAGACACAGAAGGCCTTCTGCATGATGTCCGGCGCTCCTTCAGCGGTCGAGACAAAACAGCTCAGGGACCTGCATATCAGAACGGACGTGGTGGTAGAAGAGAAGGCCTAGCGTTCCAGTTCTTCGTAGAACTTTTTTGAGCAGTCTTCGCAGATGCCGTGTGAGAAGGTGATGTCCATGTGTGTGCCAAAATAATTTTCCACGCTCTGCCAGTAGTTGTCGTCATCCCGGATCTTCTTGCACCATGCGCAAATCGGCAGCAGGCTGCGGAGCTGCAGGAGCTCTGAAATATCCTCGATGATCAGCAGGGAAAAGTCCCTGTTGTCGAACCGGAAGGGTGATGTGGTGACGAGAACGTGTACGTTCCTGATCCCCTGTTCCGTAGAAAGCTCCATCATGGTCTTTTTCCGGTAGACCTTTTCGCCTGAGATGGCTTCATTGACAGAGTTTCTGATGACACAGTCTGCACATGCCGATGCATGCCCGCATCCTTCCGGGGTTTCCCCTGCATGCATGCAGTGAAGGGCATCGCCGCCGCGTTTAAGATATATGCTCTCGCTGCCTTTGCCGGCCGGCATAAGCCCTGCTGCCGCGCTGTTCAGATGCAGTATCCTTACATCATTATCGACAACCAAAACAGGGGACGGGATCGCATTAAAGAGGTTCAGGAAGAACGCTGAATCGTCAAAAAGCGATGCCATAGCCATAACCCTTTTCTCTCCCGTTCTTCATGATTTAGTATATTCGCTTTCAGATCACGGATACAAGGCAAGGCCCTCAGATCAATGAAATATGGCGGCTTTTCGCGCTTGACATTGATCTGAACTGCTCCTAAACTCTTTATAAGAACAGGAAACATGTTTTCTGCTTCAGGGTTTCACCAACAAAGGAGGATTTGATCATGAAAAGAGGATTCTTGCTGCTTCTGACCCTGGGTTTGCTGTTTGGGTTTGTTGCCTGTGTTGAGGCGGAGCGAAGGCCGTATGGTAACGATGGTTATGGGCCATACGACCGGGCTGACCGGTATGATATCGGTGCCCGCATCGATAATCAGCAGCGAAGGATCGATCAGGGTATATCTTCCGGCGAGTTGACACGGTATGAGGCGGATGTTCTGATCGATAATCTTAACTGGATCAGGGATGAGTATTCCCGGGCCAGGAGAGACGGCAGGCTGAGTCAGTCCGAAATCGAACGGCTGTCCGAACATCTCAATCAGAACAACCGCATGATAATGGATAAAAGGAATAATGCGATACGGAGAGTCTATACGCCAGCGCCGCCACCGCCTCCTTTTGCTCCGGCCCCTGCACCGCGCCATGAACAGCCAAGGAACGATATGCGTGACCGGAACGATCACCAGTACAGGAGGATCGACCCCGGAGCTTCATCCGATGAACAGCCCAGAATGGATCTGCGTGAGATCCGGATGGAGAACCAGCAGAACAGGATCAACCAGGCAGCTTCCAAGGGAGAACTGACGAGGAGAGAGGCAGCAATTGTCCAGGAGAACCTGGACAGGATCAGGGCTGCATATTCGCGCATGAAGGCTGACGGCAGACAGACAGTGCCCGAGCTGGACAGGATCGACAAGAGGCTGGATCGGAACGACCATATGATCAGTGACAAAAGGCGCAATGTCATAGAGCGTCTCGACTGATAAGCGTTAACGCAGGCAGTTAGGGTAAAATAATTCTTCATGATCGCTAAGAACACCCTTCAACTGCTCGAATTCGACCGGCTTCTGGAAATCATCTCCCGGGCCGGCCATAGTGAAATATCGAAACAGGCGGTTCTGGATATTGCGCCTTTCCCCTTTGGGGAGGCTATTCTGAGCCGCTTTATTTTGATCGGTGATATTCGCCGGATATCCTGTCAGGGGCCTCCTCTCAGCCTGCATGTCTTTCAGGACATTACCTATCTTCTTGCTCGTGTAAGGCCGCAGGGTGCGGTGCTTGAGGCATCCGAGATATCAGCCTTTGTGCCGGTGCTCGAGATGGCACTCGGGATATCAACGCAGATCTCTGAATTCGAAGGGCTTAGGGCGCTTCCTGAACTGTGCAGCCAGTTGTCCGGTCAGCCCGATCTTCTCAAGACCATACAGAGATCGATCGATGCTGACGGCCATATCAAGGACAGCGCATCGCCGGCTCTTGCCAATATCCGCAGGGAACTGAGAAAGCTTGAACTGGGTATCCAGAAAAAACTTGAGGAGATGACGCGGGATGTCTCTCTTTCCGTCTTTCTTCAGGACGATTTCATTACCAAGAGGGCAAGCAGGTGGGTCATTCCGGTGCGCATGGACTCAAAGGGCATGGTGCCCGGCGTTGTTCATGACATTTCAAAGTCCGGCGAGACGGCTTTCATCGAGCCCCTTGCAGTCATTCACCTGTCGAATGAATTAGAGAATGTATCTGCAGAAGAGAGAGCGGAAGAACTGCGCATCCTTCGCGCGATCTCTGCTCAGATCAGGGAGCATGCAGACGAGATAGCAGCCGAGTTTGCGGTCATAGTCCATCTCGATATGCTGAACTGTATTGCGCGGTTTGCTGACCAGCTGCATATGGAAGTGCCGGAGATCAGCGCATCAAATACGATCAGGCTTGTCAATGCGCGCCATCCTCTTCTGGCACTATCTCTTGAAAAGACGGACGGTAACAGGAAGGTTGTTCCCCTGGATCTTCAGCTTGGCAATGAGGAGACCTGCATGGTCATTACCGGATCGAATGCCGGCGGAAAGACCATATCCATTAAAACGGTCGGTCTCCTGCTCTGCATGGCCCTGTCAGGCATGCCGGTGCCAGCCAATGCGTCTTCAAGCTTCCCTCTTGTCAGTTCGTTGCTTGTAGATATGGGTGACGAGCAGTCGATCGAGAGCAACCTTTCGACCTTTTCTGCACATGTCAGGAATATCGCGCAGGTCCTTGAGACGGCTGATGCAAAGGCAATGGTCCTGATCGACGAACTCGGCACAGGCACAGATCCTGATGAAGGCACAGCGCTTGCCTGCGCAGTCCTGAAGGAACTGCAGCAGAAGGGGGCACTGGTATTTGCAACGACCCATCTGATGGGCATTAAGGGTTTTGTGCACAGAGCCCCTGGCATGGCGAACGCATCCATGGAGTTTGATAAGAAAACGCTTTCTCCCCTGTACCGTCTCAGGACCGGCGAGCCGGGCCAGTCTCACGCCCTTGAGATAGCTCGGAAGTACGGATTGCCTGCCCATGTTGTTGATGCAGCAAAGGAGCTGTTAGGCGGCGGCAAGGTTGAACTTGATGACCTCATGGCTGATCTGAACGAGAAGAGGGCGACGTACGAAGCACTGCTCAGTGAACTGCAGATAAAGAAGGAAGAGGCAGAGGTAAAGATCAGAGAGGCGGGAAAGAGAATAACAGAGGCAGAGGCAAAGAAGAGGGAAATGCTTGCGAGTGCCCACAGGGAAGCGCTTGATATTGTGTCAGACATCAAGCGGCAGATGCGGGCCGAACTTGATGAAATAAAGAAGAAGGAAAAGAAGGATCTTCAGGACAAAATCAAGGAAGTTGAGCAGAAGCAGCGGCAGATAACGGAAACGCTGGCCCGGTATGCCATGGATGAGACCGGAACGCTCAGCATTGAAGATATTCATATCGGTGATGAGGTCTTTGTGAAGTCACTGGGGTATGACGGCGCAGTTTCCGGGATAATGGCAAAGGCTGAACGGGTGAAGGTTATCTCCGGCTCAAAGGAGATACTTGTGCCGATGTCTGATATACGAATAAAGAAAGGCAGGCTGCTTGCCGAAAAGAAGGATAAGATTCTTCGGCAGGATACGCCTGATGAGATGGTGCCTTCGAGGATCAACCTTGTCGGTATGCGTGTTGAGGAGGCACTCTCAAGGCTTGAACCGTTCCTGAACCACGCATCCCTTGCCGGTTTTCGCGAGGTTACGATCATCCATGGCTATGGCACAGGCATCCTTGCCAAGGCAGTGCGTGAGCATGTCACCCGCCATCCGCTGATCAAAAAGTTCAGGCACGGGGAACCGTCCGAAGGCGCAGGAGGGGTGACGGTTGTTACCCTGGTTTAGCCTCCCCAGCCGATGCTGATTATTATGGCGTCAGCAGGACAGACCTCTTTGCAGGTGCCGCAGTCGATGCAATAGGACGATCGGGAAGGCAGGCTCTTGCCGTCTGACATCTCAAAGCAGTTGACCGGGCAGGCGTTTATGCAGGCCCCGCACCCCGTACATTTCTCCCAATCCACGATAGATATAAACACCGGCTCTCACCTCTCCAATAAGATTTTTTAACCTTAATTGTACGGTAGTAAGCTGCCCGGCGATATGACATGCATCATATTCTATGTATATAGCTTGAAGAAAAATCCTCCCCTTTCCAAGGGCCAAAAGTAGGTGCTTTAAGCAGAGGTATGGAGGGGTATCGATAAAATTACCAAAACCTCCCCAACCCCTCCTTGGTAAGGAGGGGACTCAATCCGCAACTGCAAGTTTATCGAGCAAAGTCTCGATGAACTTGATATATCGGTCATTTTTCTTATATTCTAAATACCTGCATTAGCGGCAGCGATCAGAGGTATTCTTCAGACACACCGCAGCAGAAACACATTTTATATATTCACGGAATAACAAGAAGGGGTTTATGTTACAGATCAATAATCTCAGCAAGGTATTTGGCAAGCAGACCATATTCGACGGCGTCACGGCGACGATCAACAGCGGGGAGCGCGTCGGTTTTGTCGGCAGGAACGGCTCAGGAAAGACTACACTCTTCAGGATGATCCTTGACGAGGAGCATCCTGACTCGGGAAATATCAGCGTGCCGCAGGGCTATCGGATCGGCCATCTTTCACAGCATATCCATTTCACCAAAAAGACCGTTCTCAAGGAGGCGAGCCTCAGCCTCAGGCCGAACGAGGACGGTATCGATGAGACATACAAGGTGAAGAAGATCCTCAGCGGACTCGGCTTCACTGAAGAGGACCTCGAAAAATCTCCCCAGTCTCTATCGGGCGGATACCAGATTCGTCTGAATCTTGCAAAGGTGCTGGTATCAGAACCGAACCTCCTTCTCCTTGACGAACCGACGAACTATCTTGATATTGTCTCGATCCGCTGGCTTGGCCAGGAACTAAGGGCCTGGCAGGGTGAATTGATCCTTATCACGCATGACCGCGATTTCATGGACAGCGTAACGACCCATACCATGGTCGTTCATCGCTGCAAATTGCGGAAGATACCGGGGCCCACGCAGAAGCTC
Organism: Nitrospirota bacterium; assembly: GCA_016214855.1. Taxonomy (NCBI): domain Bacteria; kingdom Pseudomonadati; phylum Nitrospirota; species Nitrospirota bacterium. The sequence goes on from JACRMT010000018.1 coordinate 105,542, forward strand.
TTTGAACAGATACTGCTTGAAGAAGAGGTCCATGAGAAGACACGGATGAATGATGAGAAGAAGCGGAAGGATGTGGAGCAGTTCATCAACCGCTTCAGGGCCCAGGCAAATAAGGCAAAGGCAGTGCAGTCTAGGATCAAGGCGCTCCAGAGGCATGAGCGGCTCGAAAAGTTGACCGATCTCAGGACGCTTGATTTTTCGTTTAATGCTGCGCCGTTCACCGGCAAGCAGCTTATGGTTGCCGAGACCGTATCGTTCGGCTTTGACAAACATGAGCAGCTGATCAAGGACCTCAATCTGGTTATCGGGAAGAGAGACCGCATCGCGATCGTAGGAAAGAACGGCAAGGGCAAGACAACGCTCCTGAACCTCCTTGCCGGTGAACTGAAACCGCAGCATGGTGTGATCACACCCCATCCTGCCACAAAGCTTGCATACTTCGGCCAGACAAATATCAGCAGACTGAATACGGCAAATACGGTGGAAGAAGAGATCATGGATGTCCACCCGGACCACAGCCGCGGCGTCAGCCGGAAGATCTGCGGGTTAATGATGTTCACCGGGGACCATGCGCTCAAGAAGATATCCGTGCTTTCCGGCGGTGAAAAGAGCCGTGTCCTGTTAGGCAAGATCCTGGTCAGCCCTGCCAATCTGCTCTTTCTTGACGAGCCGACAAATCATCTCGATATGGAGTCCATAGATTCTCTTGTTGAGGCGATCGAGGCCTTTGCGGGTGCTGTTGTGATCGTTACGCACAGTGAGATGATCCTCCATGCAATAGCTGAAAAGCTGGTGATCTTCGATGACAATAAGGTGAGCGTCTTTGAAGGCACGTATCAGGATTTCCTTGACCGGGTCGGGTGGAAGGATGAAGCATCGGTTGAGAACGGAGCTGAAAAGAAGCCGAAGGCTGAAAAGGGCATCAACAGAAAGGACCTGAGAAAGATGCGTGCAGAGATCGTCACGAACAAGTCGAAGGTGCTGAACCCGATCCAGAAGCGGATAACAGAGATAGAACATGCTATTGTAAAACTTGAAAAGAAAATAGAGCATGATACAAAGGCGCTCCATGACGCGACGCAGAAGGGCCATGGAGATCAGATCCAGAGTCTGTCAAAGGATATCCACGACATGCAGAAAAAGATCGAACCCCTGTTCAATGAACTTGCGACATTGACCGAAGAGTTCGAGAGGAAAAGCAGGGAGTTCGAGGAGCAGCTGAAAGAGGTTGCATAAAGCAGGTAAAAAGTCAGTAGATTGTTAGGTGCTTAGGGCGAACAGATCTGCGGGATCACAAAGCTTGCTGTAGCAATATTCTCTATAGTCCTGAAAGACTATAGACTAATCAACCTAATATGCTTTTGTCTTATTGAGGAGAACATTATGGCATTGCTTGATTATTTCAAACCTGTTGTCTCGATGACCGCTGAAGAGGTGCGGGAATTCATGAAGGGAAAGAACCCTGATGAGTTTAATCTGATCGATGTCCGTCAGCCGATCGAATATGAGCTCAGCCATCTTGCCGGTGCGAGGCTCATGCCGGTGGGTGAGCTCCAGGCTCATCTCAATGAGGTGGACAAGGCCAAGCCGACAATAGCCTATTGAGGATCAGGCGTTCGCAGCCGGGCGGCTGCGGCAATCCTTAATGACTCCGGTTTTAATAATGTATTCAACATGCAGGGAGGCATCAGGGCCTGGGAGGGACTGCTCGCTCAAGGACCTCCCGAGGCGGGCATGGCCTTTTTCGGCGATGCTGTAAAGCCGGACGAACTTGCAATGCTCGCCTGGATGCTGGAGGACGGTTCACGGCAGTTCTATAGCCGGCTCGATGAATTTCTGAAGGACGAGGATGCCCGGCATCTGTTCCAGAGCCTTGCCAAAGCAGAAGAAAGCCATGAAAAGACGCTTGCTGAACTCTACAAGACCTATTCGGGCGGCAGTGCTATCGGGGATAAGCCTGCGACAGAAAAGGGAGAGATCATGGAAGGCGGCGTCAGGGTTGATGAATCGCTTCTCTGGGCGAGGGATAAGGATGTCACAGCGATCCTTGAATTCGCCATATCTCTTGAGACGAATTCCTATGACCTGTATATCAAGATGGGACGGAGATTCGAGGGAGATGCAAGCAGGGTCTTTTCACTGTTGGGTGAAGAAGAGAAAAAACATCTCGAACGCCTTGCAAAACTGCTCGAAAAGAAAGTCTGAATTGCAGAAGCAGTAGCATGTTACCAATAAGTATTCTGACAAATTTCAAAAATCTCCTCACACCCCTCTTTGCCAAAGAGGGGTAGAATACCTCCCTTTGACAAGGGGAGGATAGGAGGGATTTTTCAGTTAATGACTTCACGCGTTTTATTTTTTCCTGCTTGACAACCATTTCGACATTTCATTAATCTTCATACGCTGAACACCATATTAAGAAGGAGATGCTATGGCTGGGATCAAGATAGGCATTATCGGTGGATCGGGTATGGATGACCCGAAGCTGCTGCAGAACAAGAAAGAGAAGAAGGTAAAAACTCCGTATGGCAGCCCGTCGTCAGCACTCACGACCGGCAAGATCACCGGCATTGACGTTGTGATCCTCGCGCGTCACGGCAAGGACCATTCGATCTATCCGACGGGCGTGAATTTCAGGGCGAACGTGCATAGCCTCAAGCAGGAAGGCTGCACCCATATCCTGGCTACTACTGCGGTGGGATCGCTGCGGGAGAAGATCAGGCCCGGCGATCTGGTCTTTGTTGACCAGTTTATCGATTTTACAAAGCATCGCAACCTGACGTTTCATACCGAGAATAAGGTTGTCCATACGCCCATGGCAGACCCTTTTTGTTCTGATCTGCGGTCGCTGCTGGTCAGATCAGCGAAAGAGCTGAAGCTGCGCCACCACACGAAAGGCACGGTCGTGGTGATCGAGGGGCCCCGGTTTTCGACCAGGGCAGAATCGCATATGTTCAGGATGCTCGGCGCTGATGTGATCAATATGTCAACGGTCCCTGAGGTGATCCTTGCGAGGGAGCTTGGCCTCTGCTACCAGGCGATTGCCATGTCAACCGACTATGACTGCTGGAAAGAGGATGAGGAGCCTGTTACCTGGGAGATGATCCTGGCGACCATGCATAAGAATGCAGAAAATGTTAAGCAGCTGCTTCTGAAAGCTATATCGAAGATAACGGCTGTGCACAGCCACTGCGGATAAAGGAGGAGACCATGTCGATCAAATCAAGAATCAGGACCATACCCGATCACCCGAAGAAGGGGATCATGTTCAGGGACATTACGACGCTTATCAAGGACCCTGTCGGCTTCAGGCTGGTGATCGATAACTTTACCCAGCGGTATATTACCGATGAGATCGACTTCGACATCATCGTCGGTATTGAAGCCCGGGGATTTATCATTGGCGGCGCACTTGCCTATACGCTCGGCAAGGGATTTGTCCCTGTGCGCAAAACGGGCAAGCTGCCCGGAGAAAAGATCAGCCATGAATATGCGCTTGAATACGGCACAGACAAGATAGAGATGCATGTCGATTCTATCAGCAAGGGGACGAGAGTGCTTCTGGTCGATGACCTGCTTGCAACCGGAGGGACTGCGCTTGCAGCTGCAGCGCTTATCGAGAAACTGGGCGGTGTTGTTGCCGAGATGGCCTTTATCGTGAACCTGCCGGATGTGGGTGGCGCAAAAAAGCTTGCTGAAAAGGGTTATAAGTCATACTGCCAGACCGAGTTCGAAGGGGATTAGTTTATTGCAGCATAGACAAGTGAGGTGCTGATGATCCCCTGGAAGTTCCTTGATAGTGCTCAGGCGCCCGGAGACGGCGGAGAGCTCAGGCTTTACCAGCGCGGGACCGAGTTCTCGATCAGGATCGATAAATGCGAGCTCATGAACAGCCGTCATTACGGGTCTGAAGATGCGCTGGCAGAACTCTCCTGCAAGAGGATTGCTAACCGTCCCCATCCCCGCGTCCTGATCGGCGGCCTGGGCATGGGCTATACCCTGAGGGCAGCGCTGAACAGTCTGACTCGTGATAGCAGCGTGGTAATTGCCGAACTCGTCCCTGCAGTCGTTGTGTGGAACCGCGGCCCGCTGGCTGAGCTTGCCGGCAATCCTCTTAAGGACCCTCGTGTGATTGTGCGTGAGAATGATGTTGGAGAGGTGATGCGTGAGAAGCAGCATGCATACGACGCCATTATGCTGGACGTTGATAACGGGCCCGAGGGCCTGACCCGGAAGAGCAATGACCTGCTTTACGGAGCGGCAGGCCTGAAGATCGCCTATGATGCCCTGCGGCCCGGAGGAGTGCTTGCAGTCTGGTCAGCCGGCACGAATGATGCGTTTGTGAAGCGGCTTCGCAAGGCCGGCTTCACGGTTGACGAGGTCCCTGTGCGTTCACGCGGTGCGCGCGGAGGGGCGAGGTACACGGTCTGGCTTGCCCAGCGGGGAGACTGATTGATACATACAACTGCCGGGACGATAGTCATCCTGTTTCATCGTTTTTTCAGATAGTGCTTTAACTCTCGATAATAGTTTTCGTGTGGTCCGATCATGACCAGTTCCAGATCGACACCAGCTTTGCGATAAGCGAGAAGATATTGGGTTGTCTTAATTTTGAATTTATGTACAAATACGCCTCTGAGGGCGCCTTTTTTTTCCTCTCCAATAGATGGGTTTTTCGCAATTGTTCGTATCTCCAGGTCTAATGCCATTTTTTCCTGCTTCGGCATTTTCTTAACTTTTTGTTCAAAAGACCTTGATTGGTATATTGTCATGGGGATTATTCAAATGAGTATTCGGTTCTCTCGCCTTGCTCCAATTCCTCCAATCCCATCAAGATCTCTTTAATAAGAGAGTATGTCAGATCAGGGTTCTCCTCAACACACTTGCCCATACGGGCCCAATGTTCAATCTGGCCGGCCAGGGACCTATGATCAATGCGGCTGAATTTCTTTGCCTCAACAAGAAGCTCTTCAGATACTCTTACTGCTGTTGCCATAGTTCATTCCTCCGTTTACATCTGTTGCATTATGTTTCATTATATGTCTATTGATTGCATAATGCAACTAAGTATGGACACGGCATATTGGGGGTATGCTATCAATCTAAAACGCTTATCCCGAACTTCTTCAGGGTCGCTGAAAGGCTTGCAACCGGCAGGCCGATAACATTGAAATAATCGCCTTCGATCTTTTTCACGATAAGGGAACCGATGCCCTGGATCGCGTACGCGCCTGCCTTGTCCAGAGGTTCGCCTGTTTCGACGTATGCGTGCAGCTCTTCATTCGCCATCTTCCTGAACCAGACCTTTGTCTCTACTGCGGAGGAAGACTTCTTGCCGTTACTGGTGTCCAGCACCGTATATCCTGTTATGACCGAATGCAGTTTGCCGTTCAGCAGGGTGAGCATCCGCATGGCCTCTTTATCTGTATGCGGCTTGCCTAACAGTTTGCCCTTAAAGACGATGAAGGTGTCTGCTGCGATGATGAGAGCATCCTTATGCTTACCTGCAACCGCACGTGCTTTTTCGAAGGAAAGATGTTTGGCGAGTTCGTGCGGCTTGAGCTTAAGGTTGAGATCTTCTTCATAGTCGCTTACATCGACCCTGAATTTCAGGCCGATGAGCGACAGGAGTTCCTTGCGCCGGGGCGATGCTGATGCCAGGATTATCGTTCTCTGCTCAGACATACTGCCCTGCCGCATGACCCGATGCCCAGGCCCAATGAAGATTGAATCCGCCCAACTGCCCTGTCACATCTAATACCTCTCCGATAACATACAGTCCCGGCACTTTTTTCGTTTCCATGGTCTTGGAGGATACTTCATCTGTATCTATTCCGCCAACCGTCACCTCAGCCGCGCCATACCCTTCAGTGCCGGATGGTTTGACCTGCCATGCATGGAGCTTATCAGCTGCCTCCCGCAGTTCCCTTTCAATGAACTGGCAGACAGGTTTGGTCTGAAGATAATTGCTGCACCAGGCCTGAGTGAAGCGCGAAGGCAGATATTGAGAGAGCAGGGTCTTGATCTCTTTTCTGCTCTGTCTGTTGGCAAGAAGGAGCTCATACGCATTGACCCCGGGCAGAAGATCGATCGAAAGCAGATCGCCCTTGTTCCAGTATGAGGATATCTGGAGTATGGCCGGACCGCTCAGTCCGCGATGCGTGAAAAGGAGGCTGCCGCGAAAGGATGTCCTGTTCACGGTGACCTCTGCATTGATCGAAACACCGCTCAGGTCTCTGAATATCTCCAGCTCCTTCCCTGAAAGAGTGAGGGGCACAAGACCGGGCCTTGGTGATATGACATTGATCTTGAATTGCTCTGCGATCTTAATGCCGAAGTCAGTAGCACCGAGTTTGGGATACGACAGTCCGCCGGTCGCGATGACCAGTGATTCCGCCTGAAAAGTCCCTCTGTCTGTTGCGACGGAGAACAGTCCATCATGCTTAATGCTTTTGACACTGCATCCAAGGTGAATGTCTGCGCCTGCTTTTTCGCATTCAGCCCTGAGCATCACGATGATCTCAGCAGAGGTCGCATCGCAGAAGAGCTGCCCTGCTTCTTTTTCGTGAAACGTTATTCTGTATTTTCTGAGCAGGGAGATGAAGTCTTCCGGGGTGTACCGGGAAAGTGCAGATCTGCAGAAATGCGGGTTCTGCGAAATATAGTGTTCTGCAGAGACATGCAGGTTCGTAAAATTGCATCTGCCGCCGCCTGATATCCTTATCTTGCTGCCGATCTTCTGGCTATGGTCCAGCACAAGAACAGACCTCCCCCGCTTTCCTGCCTCGATCGCGCAGATGAGGCCGGATGCCCCGGCGCCGATTATGATAACGTCTTTTTGCATCAGGGTTTAATCATACCCCTCTTCGGAAAAAGGGGGCAAGGGGATAGTTGAGGATATTCCCTGAACGCTACCTTACCTGGAGATATTCACGGGCAAGGGCAGGGTACAGACGCGGATTAAAGAGGATGTTGGTCATAAAATAACATTCATGGGTGCAGTAGCATTGACTGTCCCTGATGCTGTTCAATATTGCCTTTGCCCGGTCCGATCTCAGGAGCTTCTGAATATCATATCCATGATCCCCGACGTTTCCCAGACTTCTTCTCAGGATCTCGCAGGGGAAAACCTCTCCGTTCTCCTCAAGCACAACGTTCAGCGCCCCGGCATAACAGGGGATCAAACGCATCTGCGCATCGTCAGTGCGGGATATGAGCCTGCGTTGCAAGATGTCCTGCGCTGCCTTGATGCGCGCACCGCGGAAACGATATGTCCTGGCTGATCCCTTGTTCTTCAGGTTCTGCTCAAGCCTCCCGATCGCATGTTGATATTTTTGGTGGTCAACGTTCTTAAAACTTTTGTCCGAAAGGTTCCCCCTGATCAGGGAGATGGTATGGGTCTTTACGCTTTCCATGTTGTTCACAAAATCTATGATCTCATCCATCCGGTCCTGATTTTCCGAGCAGAAGACCGTGTTCACGCCTAATTCAAAATTGGAGTATACCGCAAGAAGATCCCTGAGCAGGTGATAGGACTCTATGGTCTTTGAAAAACTGCCGGGGGTATTGCGCAGCCTGTCATGAGCCTCATTCAGCCCGTCGAGCGACAGTTTTACGGCTATCGTACTTTTTGAACAGTCTTTAAGTATCTGTTCGGTCATCTCCCTGATGCGGCCTGGCATCAGGCCATTGGTCGGAAGGAGTATGATCGCCGGCTTATTGTTTCTGTAAAAGATCCTGCTGATCTCGGACAGATCATCCCTGAGAAAGATCTCGCCGCCTGAAAATGACAGCCAGAGCAGGTTGCCCAGCGATGAGGATACCTTCCTGATCTCATCAAGGGAAAGCTCCCGGTCAGAAATCTGATCATCGTCTGATCTGAGATAAAAGCAGAAGGGGCATCTGGCATTGCACCTGTGTGTTATGAAGAAGGTCAGATGGATCGGCCGGCTCTTGCTGAAGATGGAACTGACATGACGGAAAGGGGAATACATTATGCCGCTTTCCTCTGGGATTGAACATAAAAAGCCATGCCCGCTGCTCCGCCTGCTGCAACTGCAAGGGGATAGATCATTGAATAGTAGAGCGTTGCCTTGATGCCGAAGGCCGGGCCCTTTTCTCTGAAAAAGGCACTGATAAGCGCCCTGTTAAGTGCAAGATCAACAATGAAGACGATGATCATACAGAGCAGGAAAATGATATCAGGGGAGATGACGAGGCAGAGGAAAAAGAACCATACGAGGGAAGAGCAGAGCACATTGATCTTCAGTTGCACTGACGCTGTTCCTGAATCTGCCGTCAAATCCCGGTTGCCCATAGAGTATGCGATCCAGTATTTTGCCTTCCTGAAGGCATTTCCGAGTGATTTGCCGAGATCGTAGTTGAAGATGTGCCTCACAAGGATAGAGCTGTCCATGATGAGCCGTTGTCCCGACCTCCGCAGTCTGTGGCTGAATTCCACATCCTCTATGATCGGTGTAAAGTCCTCGGGAAAACCGCCGCTCTTTTCGAAGATGTCCCGGCCTATCACCATTGCATGGCCGGCAATATAGTCAGGCTCGGCTGTCCTGAGTTCCGAATAATTGATGAATATGGACTGAAAGGTGCTGAAAAAAGTGTCGTCAAAGGCAACAGGCGTATAGCTGCCGCCTATGACACGGTCCTGGTTCTTTTCATAGGCATTGCCGGCATGCAGGATCGTATCGTCCTGGACAATGCAGTCCGCATCGATGAAGAAGAGGGCGTTGCCGAGGCTGTTCTTTGCCCCCATGTTTCTCGCCCTGGACGCGCCTTCCTGCTGTTCGAGTCTGATGAGCCTGCAGGGGAACCTGCTTATAATTTCAACAGAGTTGTCAGTCGAGCCGTCATCGACAACGATCACCTCAAAGGGCTGGTGTCTGGCAGAGAATAACGCCTTCAGGCAGGTGCCGACAAAGGCACTGCCGTTATGGTTCGGGATGATCACCGACAGCCGCGTATTCATCGGCTTATTATGAAGTAAGCCCCCTGCATATGCCAATTAAATATTTCTCATATTTTGCGGCGTATCCTTTACATGTCAGGAATTCTCACCTGCATCAGGCTGCATTAGCAGGAAAACTTATAGGTCTGATTTGCCGACGTTATAGTTCTTGACTTCTCTGCTGAACGCGCTACAATAAAATCAGGAAAAGGGTTTGCGGTTCTCCGGACCGGGTGAAACCAAAGGATCAAGCAACTCGGTTAGGGAGCGGGAGTGAGATGCGGTGAGCAAGCCTCCTGCAGTGAGGAGGAAGCCTGAAGCATCTTTCGAAGCCCCCAATTAGAAACAGCTTTTGGTTTCCCGGATCTGGGGCATCGCATTTATCATACTGGAGCCGCTGTAGGGTAATTGGTCATCCCCATAGTGGTTTGGCTGTAAGCTGAGAAGCCAGCGGGTGTATTAGGTCACGCTGACCCGAGGACGGCTCCATAAATGTATTAAAAGGCCTGAGGTATTTTATGATGCCTCCGGCCTTTTTTCTTTGTATCCTTATAGGATTTCCTCAATATTGTGAGAGCATCAGTCAGACCTATACTTTCCAGCCGAAAAAGCACTCCATAACAACAGTTCTGCTCCCACCAGGATCATATCTTCATCAGGTCAAGGAAGTATTTGAATTAGAAGGCATCTCAAAAACAGATCCGAAAAGATAAGAACTCGTCATTCCCGCAAGTGAAATGGGAGTCCCTCTTTTTCTGAAAGATTCCGGATACCCAAGCATAAGCACAAGCAGGAATGACAATTCGACAATCCTTCTACGAATAACGTCTTTTCATATAGCACAGGCCTTTTTGAGATGGCTTCTAAGAAAATGAATCGGGCAATAGTCATGATACTAAAAGGCAAAATGCCTGATAGTAGTTCAATGTATTTTTATTATTCAGCAAAATCAATACATTACATCCAGGCATACAACTTGCCAAATATATGGAGACAACAAGCCAGGATATTTGTAGGCTGGAATAGCAATATGAAACTACTGATTTGTTAAAGAGGAGGTTATGGAAATGAAGAGAATGGTCTTTATGGCTGCGATCACGTTTCTTATTATCGGGGCAATTGCTGCAGAAATTGCCGCTGCTGCTGAACTGAAGTGGGTGGGGTGCGATGTCCTTGAACTCTCGGTAATGCAGTCCATATCAAAGGAGTATGAAAAAAAGACGGGCGTGAAGATAAGTCTCGATGAAGCGGGGGCGACCAGAGGGATCGTGGACGTGGTGTCCGGAAAAGCCGACATCGGCGGCACGTGCAGGCACGCAATTGCGCGGACTGAAGAGCGTGGAGCAAAGCTTATCGTGGTGGCCTGGGACGCCATTGTAGTAGTTACGCATAAATCAAACCCTGTGGACAACCTGACTCTTGAGCAGATACGGAATATTTTTACCGGCAAGTTGTCCAATTGGAAGAGTGTTGGAGGCCCGGACCGGCCTGTCCAGGTTGTTGCACGGGAAGGAAAGCTCTCAGGGGTAGGCCGGATGGTGCGTGAGCTTCTGTTCAAGAACCCGGAGCAGGATTTTACTCCGAAGGCACTTCTTTTTAAATCCACAGGCCCAGTTGAAGAGACGGTGGAGAAGACCCCTTGGACTATTGCCTTCACAGGGGTAAGCAGCGCTGCGAAGCGGTCTTTCAAGATGCTGAAAATCGAAGGCAAGGCCCCTTCGTATAACACCATTGCCCGCGGTGAGTATATGTTGTACCGTCCGCTTTATCTTGTCACGAGACAGGACGCAAGTCCGGAGGTTAAAGGGTTTATCGCCTTCGTGCTTAGCGATGAAGGGCAGGCCATTATCAAGAAAGAGGGTACCGTAACCCTCAAGGACGGTCAGGTGCTTTGGCAGAAATACGGTGACCATTGAAAGAGCCCGGATAGTCCGGCTAAAAAGCGCCCTGTTAAGGCTGTATTGTGTCGCGTTTTTTGAGAACCTGAGGATTGAAACGACTGAAGGTCTCATGCCGCGCATGCTTTCCCTGCAGGAGGATGCAAATAAGCAACAAATGTATCGGGCAATAGTCGTAATAATAAAAGGCAAAATGCCCGAACATTATCGCTATTACAACAAATTAATCTATAAAATCAATATGTTACATCTAGGCATGCAAATTGCCAATAAGACTCAGACGTAGATGGAATTTAATTCTGCAAAAGGGGGGAGCCGTATGGCAAAGAATCTTCAGCTCGTTGTGTTCGGTATCTGCAAAGAACTCTATGGTGTTTCTATTGAATCTGTCAAAGAGATAGTCAGGGTGCCCTATATAACAGAAGTGCCGGATGCGCCTGCCTACCTTGAAGGTGTAATTAATCTGAGAGGCAAGGTAGTTCCGATCATCGATTTGAGAAAGCGGCTGCGTCTCGTTGGCGGAGAAAGGACCAAGTCGACCAGGATCCTTATTGTCGAGGGCGAGAACGGCCTCATCGGTCTGCTTGTTGATTCGGTTGCCGAGGTCAAGAAGGTGACCGTTGACTCCATAGAAGCGCCGCCTGAAATGATCTCTGCTATCGGGATTGAATATATCACCGGAGTAGTGAAGACAGAGGAAAAACTGGTCATACTCCTCGACCTAAAGGAGATTTTGGGGGTTGAATCCATAAGAAAAATTGAACATGCTGCCGGTCTTGTAGCCGAGCAGGCAGCATAACAAGGAGGAATGTAATGAGAAGATGGATGGTCGTTTTGCTTGCAGGGGTTTTTTTTCTGGTCGGAGCAATGCCTGCACTTTCAGCAGAGGTGGTCAAGATCGGATTGAACTACCCGAGGACCGGACCGTATTTTGTGCAGGGGCTTGACCAGTTGAGGGCGGCAGAGATGGCAAGGGATGAAATAAACGCGGCAGGCGGCATTATGGGAAAAAAGATCGAGATTGTCTGGCGTGATTCTCAGTCAAAGGTTGATGTGACGAAGAAGAACGTAACCGAACTGATAGACAAGGAAGGCGTCAGGATGGTCTTTGGCGGTTCAGCCAGCAGTGTAGCTATTGCTGCCGGAGAGATCGCACAGGAAAAGGGGGTGCTTTTCTTCGGAACGCTCACCTATTCAACGGACACAACAGGCAAGGACGGCCACCGGCATACCTTCCGCGAGTGCTATGACTCATGGATGGGTGCCAAGGCGCTGGCGCCGTATCTGAAAAAGAACTTCCCCGGAAAGAAATACTTCTATATCACTTCAGACTACACATGGGGGTGGACAACGGAAGAAGCACTGCGCAAGCTGACCGGAACTGCGGATAAGGCCCAGCATCCTGGCGCTCTTACCCCGTTTCCTACTGCAGCAGAGAAAGATTTTAAGGCTGCGCTTGAAAAGGCAAAGGCAGCCAACCCGGATGTCCTTGTGATCGTTCTTTTCGGGACTGACATGAGCAATGCCGTCAGCATGGCACGGCATATGGGTCTGAAGGACAAGATGCAGATCGTGGTGCCGAACCTTACCCTTGGCATGGCAGAAAGCGCCGGGCCTCAGGCCATGGAGGGCGTCATAGGAGCGCTTCCGTGGGCCTGGAATATCCCCTATCAGAAGAATTATGCGCGCGGTAAAGAGTTCGTCGAAAAATTTGCTTCAAAGTATAACCGGTATCCTGATACTTCAGGAGGTTCAGCCTACGCAATTATGCATGAGTACAAGGCTGCGGTGGAACGAGCCGGCACGTTTGATACCCCGGCAGTCATCAAGGCCCTTGAGGGTCATGAATATCAGCTTCTGAAGGACAAGCAGGTATGGCGCAAGTTCGACCACCAGTCAGTGCAGACGGTCTATGCGGTAAAGATCAAACCGGCAGCCCAGATCATGAAGGATAAATACAAGCTCGACTATTTCGAGATCATTGACAGCATGGCTGGCAGCGAGGCTGCGGTAACACTGAAAGAATGGCAGGCAAACCGTACCGCTGCAGGCAAACCCGCCCAGCTGGAAAAGCTTCCCGGTGAGAAATAGCATCCAATAATGACAAGAAAGGAGAACATATCGTGAACATTCTGTCACTCGTAAAAGTAAGGACGATCGGAGCCAAGCTTCTGATATTTACCATAGTATTTACCGTAGTACTCCTCGGCGGACTCGGCATGTACATGGTCAGGACAAACTATAGTTTTGCCCTTTCGATGATGAATACCCGCGGAGAATCAATGGCGAACTTCCTCGACAGGATCGGCGTGAACTATATCAGTTACTACAACCTGGTGGCCATCGACAGTTTTGTGGAGCAGGCGGTAAAAGACCCTGATATCAAGTTTGCCGCATTCTATGATGACCAGAAACGGCCTCTCAGCCAGCATGTAGAAAAGGTCAAGGAGCCTGAGAACACGGCCGGCCTTCTGGCGTACCCCCGCGAGATCAAGGACCCTGACGGCAAGACGCTCGGATACCTGAAGCTCTATTACAGTCAGGAGAGCCTGGTAAAGAATCTGCATCAGGGATATCTGACGGTCATTATCGGCGTAGGCGTCACCCTTGTGCTTTTTATCGCCGGCATATTCATGATCTCCCGTCTTGTGATCTCCCGTCCGCTCGGCCATCTTTCGAGGGTTGTCGAGCGTGTTGCCTCGGGTGATCTGTCGAGTCGTGTTGCGGTCAAGAGAAAGGACGAGATCGGCATCCTGGGTCATCATATCAATCAGATGATTGACTCCCTTGCAAAGCTGATAGGCCAGGTCAAGGTATCTTCAGAAAAGCTTGCGTCCGAGTCTTCGCAGATGGCCCTTACCTCGGATCAGGCGGCACGGAACAACGAGGCATCAGCTACTGCTGTCGAGCAGACAACAGCAACCATGCATGAAATGGCGACGAATATTCAGAATGTCTCAAGGAATGCCCAGAGACAGTCGATCACGGTGTCCGAGACATCGTCATCAATTGAACAGATGGTGACCTCCATCCAGAGAATAGCGACAACAGCCCAGCAGCTTGTCGAACTCTCCCAGAAGGCACGAAATGCCGTTCAGCTTGGGCTTGAAGCTGTCGATAAATCAGAAAAGGGAACGGATGAGATCAGCAGGGCGATAGTCAGGTCCTCTGATACGATCTCTGCCCTCGGATCGCGGGCTGAGGATATAGGCAAGATCGTTGATGTTATCGACGACATTGCAGAGCAGACGAACCTGCTTGCCCTCAATGCTGCCATTGAGGCTGCGCGGGCCGGAGAGCAGGGTCTTGGTTTTGCTGTTGTTGCCGAGGAAGTAAGAAAACTTGCAGAGCGGTCGGCAAAGTCCACAAAAGAGATCGCAGAGCTGATCACCGGCATCCAGAAGGAGGCCCAGGGGGCAATAAAACTGATGGAGAAATCCACGGATATTGTAGAAAAAGGAGTGGAACAGAGCCGGCAGGTGAGCGGCGCGCTGCACGCTATCGAAGGCGGTGTTATTGAAGTGGACCGGTTCTCCCGTGAGATAGGAGCTGCAACCCAGGAACAGAGCAAGGAAAGCACCCATATCGGGAAGGCTGCAGAGAACCTCAGGGATGTGACCCAGGAGATCCTGTCTGCTACGGAAGAGCAGGCCTCGGCCTCAGAGCAGATCGTCAGAACCATGGAGAAGATGCGCGAGATGATCCACCAGAACGCTTCAGGCACCACAGAGCTCGCAGCCACTGCAGACAAGCTGAATCTGCAGGCTGACAAGTTCCAGAAGATCATCAGGACATTTGTGGTCAGCAGCATTGACAAAGCGGACAAGGGAGATGCATACGACCGGGACGCGGACGATGGCAGCAATGCTGATACGTCAGATGATGACAGACGGGGAAACGGCAAATATCGCGGAGACCTGGTTGAGGTCGCATAATTATGCTGACTGACGAGGAGTTCAGACTCTTCCGCAACCTCATCCATGAGGAGGCAGGCATCTACCTGAAGGAGTCCCGAAAGGACTATCTTGAGAGCCGCCTCCTCAGGAGGATGCAGATGATCGGCTCCACCAGTCCCTACCGCTATTACATGCATGTCTCGAACGGCGGCAGGCAGGAGTTGATGAACCTGCTGGATCTTCTTACGATCAACGAGACGTCGTTTTTCAGGAATCGTCCCCAGATCGAACTCTTCAGGAATATGATCCTGCCTCAGCTGGTCAAGGCGAAGGCTCAGCATGGGAGGAAGACCCTGAGGATCTGGTCTGCCGGATGTTCCACCGGTGAGGAGCCCTACACCATCGCCATTGTTCTTGCCGAGACCATCCGTGACCTGCAGAACTGGGATGTGCGGATCTATGCCTCTGATCTGAGCCTGTCGGTTCTGGATACGGCGAGCCAGGCAATGTATGATGCGGACAAGGTGCAGGCCACGATCGAGGACAGCCTGATCACAAGATATTTTGACAAGGTCTTTATCGAGGACAGGCGGAAGAAATCCCGCGACGGCGGCAATGCGGCAATACCCCAGACCCCGGCAGTATTTCGGTACCGGGTCAAGGATGCCTTGCGGCGTCTGGTCATCTTCGACTTTCACAATCTGCAGCATGAGAACAGTCTTGCAGAGCTGGATGTCATCTTCTGCAGAAATGTGATGATCTATTTTGACGAACAGGGGCAGCGGCGTCTGATCGACCGCTTCTGCAAGATCCTGAACCCTGAGGGTTATCTTCTGCTCGGCCATTCTGAAAGTCTCCACGGCTGGATGAGCGGATTCGACTTTGTCTTTGAAAACAGAGGCACAGCATACCGGAAGAAAGGAAAGGAAGGCTGATGAATATTTTGCTGGCTGACGATGACAGGAATTTTGGCAGTATCCTGAAACGCGAACTTGAAGATGAGGGTTACGACGTCGATCTGGTGACAGATGGCGTTGAGGCCGTACTGCGCTTCATGGACAACAGCTATGACTTTATCCTGCTTGATATCAAGATGCCGAAGCTCGACGGGATCAATGCGCTCAGGATCATGAAGAGGGTGCGTTCCGAGACCCCGGCCATCACCATCTCCGGCAATGCCGGCAGCGGTGAGATGGCGGAATCGGTACGGGCAGGAGCGATCAGGTGTTTTACCAAACCCTTTGAGATCCAGCAGCTCAAAAGCGACATCAGGCGTTACGTCGGACGTTGATGAGGACATGACATGATCGACAACACAGACTTTTTCAGCGCAAGCGAGATCGAAGAGCTCAGGAAGGCTTTCTTTGCCCAGGCTCACGAGATCCTTGAGAATCTCCAGGATGCCCTGCTGCAGCTCGAAAAGGTCCCGGAGGATGCGGAAACGCTCAAAGCGGTGAAACGCTTTGTGCATACGCTGAAGGGTGATGCGAACTCCATCGGTTTGACAGAGGTCGGAACTCTCTGTCACAGCCTTGAAGATCTTCTGATCAGATATGCTGAACCTGCTTCCCGGGCAGGCAGCGGCATGATAGAGGTCTTCCTTTCTGCTGTTGATGTCATGCAGCGGATCGTCTCAGAAAACGAGCGCGGCACAAACGGCACCAGCATTCAGGAGGTCATGGCGCGGATCGCTGCACATGTCAGGAATACTGCTGCCGAAGCGGAAGGCAGCCGGACCGGGCAGGAGGAGCAGGCTCATCTCAGGCTGACGGAATATCAGTCGCTGCAGGCTGCCGAGGTCTTGCAGGGTGACGGTGCTGTTTTTGATATCGAGGTCGATTTTCATGCTCTCTGCCGTGAGAGGAGCATTGCGATCTTTATGGTGCGTCATCAACTGAGCAGCATAGGCCGTGTTATTGCAACAGTTCCTGAACCGGAGGACACGGCGGCCGATACCGCAGATAACGTTTCGTTTGTGCTCGCCTCAGAAGCGGCTTCTGATGTTATCCGTACGCAGGCATCGGTGGCCGGCATTACTGCGGGAATAAGGATCAGGGCAAGGGAGTATCGTGCAGAAAGGAGGTCCGGCACCGGAGCAGAGGCATCTGCAGTGCAGACTGCCGGCGAAACACTCCGCATCGATGCCTCAAAGATCGATCGCGTGATGAACCTTGTCGGTGAGCTGATCATCGGACGCTCGATGATCGAGCAGATTTCCCACGATGCCGGCGAGTCAGAGGTCATGGGAGATGTGGCCAGGCGGCTTGCCTCTGCCAATGCTTACCTGGGCCGTACGGTCTCGGACCTTCAGATGGTTGCCATGAAGATGCGGATGGTTCCGGTGAATCAGGTCTTCAGAAAGTTCCCCAAGATCGTCCGCGATCTCTCTGCTGAAAAGAACAAGTCCGTACAACTCGTGATACGCGGCAAGGAGACGGAACTTGACAAGAGCATTGTGGACGCGCTGGGTGAGCCGCTGTCCCATATCATCAGGAACTCTATCGATCACGGTATTGAGGACATTCAGACCAGAAAAGAGCTCGGCAAGAGCGAAGAAGCAACGATCGGCCTCAGCGCCTATCATGAGGCTGCCCGCATCGTCATCGAGATCTCGGACGATGGCCGCGGGATCGACGCGGTGAAATTAAGAGAAAAGGCGATAGCGCAGGGTTTCATAACCCAGGCCGATGCAGAAAAGCTCTCAGACCAGGAAGCGATGAATCTGATCTTCTATGCCGGGTTGAGCACCGCTGAAGTGGTGAGTGAGACCTCGGGCCGCGGGGTCGGCATGGATGCGGTGAAGGCTGCGGTTGAAGGAATGAAGGGCACCATAGAGGTAGAATCCGCAAGGGGAACCGGCACAACGTTCAGACTGCGGCTCCCGCTCACCCTTGCCGTTATCAAAGCCCTGCTGGTAGAGGTGAGCGAGCGGAGCTATGCCATTCCGGTCCCGATGGTCAGCGAGGTCATACGCGTTTCTGATGATACCCTCCTGACTGTCGACGGCAGGGAGGTCATCCGGTTGCGGGACCGCATTATATCGGTTGTCCGTCTCAACGATCTGTTCGGGTACAACGATATTGGGGAGCGCAGGAAGACACTGGTCATACTGAGCGTCAGGGGCGGCCATCTGGGCCTGCTTGTTGACCGCCTGACCTGTCAGCAGGAGCTTGTGATAAAGGCGATAAATACCAGCTATACGAGGTCGGAGCTTGTATCAGGAGCATCGATCCTCGGAAACGGCAGGGTTGTTCTGATACTCGATGTTGCCGCCCTTTTCAAAAAGGCGGTCGAAAACGAAAAGAAAAGGATGGCTGTTGTCTGATCATGATACGGGTCCTTGTGGTTGACGATTCGGCGCTTATGCGTAAAATGCTTTCCCAGATCCTCAGATCAGATCCGGGGATCGAGGTCATTGATACGGCAATGGACGGAGTTTTTGCCCTGACAAAGATCGAGAAACTGCGGCCTGACGTTATCACGCTTGATATTGATATGCCCCGCATGAATGGCATCGAGGCGCTCAAACATATTGTCGAAGAGTTCGGGATCCCCACGATCATCGTCAGCTCCATGGCAAGCAGGAATGCAGAGATGACCCTGAAGGCGCTTGAGATCGGGGCGTTCGATTTTATCCTGAAGCCGCAGAACGCCATATCGGTCCATATACAGGATATCGCTGCCGAGATCATCAGCAAGGTGCGGGCCGCATCGGAGAACCCTATTGCCAGGCTGAAGATGAAGAAGATCCCTGAGCCAGGGAGCAGGGAGCAGAAGAAACCGCTGGAGCAGGGAGTGTCGCCCGAGAGCCTCCTTGCGATAGGCATATCCACGGGAGGACCGAATGCCCTGAGCTATCTGCTCCCCCTTCTGCCCAGGAAATTTCCGGCAGGAGTAGTGATCGTCCAGCATATGCCGGAAGGATTCACCGGGATGTTTGCCTCGCGTCTGAACGCGATCTGCGAAATTGAGGTGAAAGAGGCAAGGGACGGAGATCTCGTTCTTCCGGGCAGGGTGTTGATCGCTCCCGGCAATCAGCATCTGAAGATCAAGCGTCTGCCGCTCGGCGCCATTGCCGTACTCAGTGCAGCAGCGCCGGTAAACGGCCATAAACCGTCGGCAGATGTACTCTTTTGCTCGGCAGCCCGGGAATATGGTCCCATGGTCACGGGCATGATCATGACCGGGATGGGAAATGACGGGGCTCAGGGCATGGCCGAGATCCACCGCAGCGGAGGGTTTACGGTTGCCCAGGAGGAGAAGAGCTGCGTTGTCTTCGGCATGCCCAAGGCGGCGATAGAACTGGGCGTGATCGATCGGGTCATAGCTCTTGAAGAGATATCAGAATTCTTACTAAAACGGTTTTGCCATAAGGAGGAACACTATGGGACAGTCAGGTGCTGAAAAAGGAATAAAGCAATTCACCTGTCTTATTGCGGACGATTCCGAGTTCGCACGCCGGACCATAACCAAGGTCCTGGCAGCGATCGGCGGAAATGTCATTGCTGAGGCCTCAAACGGTCAGGAGGCGGTGGATCTGTACACCAAACTGCATCCCGATCTGGTCCTGCTCGACGTGACCATGCCGGTCCTTGACGGCGTGGATACGCTTCGCAAGATACTGGAGAACGACAGTTCGGCACGGGTGATCATGGTGAGCGCGGTCGGCCATCGGGAGATGATATGGAAGGCCATCTGCATCGGAGCAAAGCATTATGTGACCAAACCCTATTCGCCTGATTATGTCAGCACGATCATCAGGTCAGTCGTAAGCAGCGGGGGTGCACAATGAGATATGAGTTCATCGGGCCTTTTGTTTCATCGACCATGCAGGTACTCGATAAAGTAGTGCAATGTGACATAACCAAGGGCAATCTCAGCCTCATAAACAGCAGGGATATGAGCGGCGAGATAGCGGTTATGATAGAAGTGCAGGATCATGCCCGCGGCAGCATTATCGTGAACATGGACCGTTCGACCGCTGTCCGCATAAGCAACGTAATGAATGGCGAGCAGGCTGACTCTCTCTCTGCGCTGGCCATGGATTCGATAGCGGAACTGGCGAATATGATCGCCGGCAATGCGGTCAGCACCCTCAATGACCTGGGGTTTGACTTCAAGCTGCGGGCTCCCCGGTTCCTGACACGGGAAAATATTGACGAAGACAAGTCGGGCCTGGAGATCTTCCAGGTGCCGCTTTTTACTGAATGCGGCGAGGTAACGGTCAATGCCCTGCTGGAGGGACACTGATGGCACAGCGCAATATACTTGTTGTGGATGACTCGGCGATGATGCGTCAGCTCATCTCGATGGCCGTCAGAAAGGTAGTTCTGGGCGTCTCTGTTTCGGAGGCGGCCAATGGCCGTGATGCGCTTGCCATGCTCAGGGCCCGGCATTTTGACCTGGTGCTGACCGATATGCAGATGCCGGAAATGGACGGAGGAGAACTGATAAAGAATGTCAGGAGGGATATGGGCAACACGCTCCCGATCATCGTGGTCACGACCAAGGGAGAAGAGCTGGACAGGGAGAGCGGGATCGCAAGCGGGGCAGACAGTTATCTTACCAAGCCGGTGAATCCGCAGGAACTGAGAGAGACCGTAAACAGGTACCTGAAATAAATGGCGACAGCAGGCGTTATACGATCGGAACTGAATCTCCTTTTTGTTGACGATGAGAAGGGGATCCTCGATTCTTTCAGCCTTCTTGTCGGGGATCTCGGCCACCGGGTAAGCACTGCTTCAGATGCCGACGAGGCAGGAAGACTCGTCAGGATGTCGAGGTTCGACATCATCTTCCTTGACCAGAATCTCGGCAATGTCAGGGGAACCGAGCTGATGAAGATACTTGCTGATATGGATCCGGAGGCCTATTTCGTGATCATCACCGCAAATTGTTCGTCGGATCTTGCTGTCGAGTCACTGAAGAAGGGCGCCGCAGACTTTATCGGCAAACCCTTTTCCGGGGCTGATATTATTAAAAGCATTGAATATGTTATGAAGAAACGTGAACTGGACATTGAAAAAAAGGAAATGATCGTTACCCTTGAGCAGATGGTGGACCGCAAGAACGAGGAACTGAAGAACGTGTTCTATGATGTGCTGACCTCTTTTGCCCAGGCAATGGAGAAAAGGGACTACGGCACGTATGGACACTGCAGGAGGGTAAGCCAGATCTCCTGCCTCATAGCTGCCGCTCTTGATCTCGGTGATGAAAAGCGGAACAGCCTGAAGGCGGCTGCCATGCTCCATGATATCGGCAAAATCGGGATCAGTGATTTTGTCCTCGGCAAGACCGGACCGCTCACCGCGGAAGAATGGGGCCTGATAAAGCACCATCCGGCAAAAGGAGTCGAGATCCTCCGTCCGATCAAACAGTTTTCTCCCATTCTGCCCTGTATCCTTCATCATCATGAGAACTATGACGGCTCCGGATATCCGCACGGGCTGGCGGGAAAGGATATCCCCCTGACCGCGAGGATCATTGCGATCGCCGATGCGTATGATGCCATACTTTCCGACAGGCCCTATCGGTCTGCTGCTGACCGGACCCGTGCCATGGATGAGCTGGTCCATTGTTCCGGCACTCAGTTCGACCCGGAGATCGTCCGGGCCTTTGCGGAGATCGATGCCCGCTATCACAATCTGTTCGGCTGCAATTAGTGTTACTATAGAACAGGTTGGAACAGTGCCGGCGTTATCAGCGGTCCTACGGGGCCTTTCAGCAGCGCCGGCTGAACCGGGCGGAAATATATGAATATTCTTATAGCCGATGACAATCAAAATCTGCGGAATTTGATCGCCTCTGAACTCAGGGAGGACGGCTATTCCGTGGCTGTTGCTGCTGACGGCGCTGCAGCCCTCGAATTGATCGACAAGAACGATTTTGATGTTCTGCTCCTTGACCTGAGCATGCCTCTTCTGGGCGGTATGGAGGTGCTTAAGAAGGTCAAGGCCCTTAAGATCCCGGGTGAGGTAATTGTCCTTACCGGCAATGGAACGGTTTCAATCGCCGTGGAGGCGATGAAGCTGGGGGCCTATGATTTTCTGACCAAGCCCTTTGAGATGAGCGAACTGAGGGCGACCGTGGAAAAGGCAGGCGAGAAGAACCGGATCCTCAGCGAGAATCTGATGCTGAGGACCCAGCTTCGGAGACAGGCTGAAACCAAGAAGTTCATCTCCCGGAATCCGCTCATGATAGAAATACTTGAATCAGTGAAGAAGATCGCCATGACCGATTTCCCTGTCCTTGTGAGCGGCGAGAGCGGTACCGGCAAGGAACTGATCGCCCGGGCAGTGCATGATTCGTCACCACGCTATGAAGGCCCGTTCATCCCGATCAACTGCGGAGCGATTCCGGAGAACATGATAGAGAGCGAACTGTTCGGCCATGAGAAAGGGGCGTTTACCGGCGCCCTGAACAAAAAGCCGGGCCTTCTGGAAATGGCCGAGGGCGGTACGATCTTTCTGGATGAGATCGGCGAATTGGATCTGAACCTGCAGACCAGACTGTTGCGTGTCATCGAGACAGGCAATTTTTTCCGGGTCGGCGGCATACGGGAAACCCAGGTGAGTGTGCGCTATGTAGCAGCAACGAACCGGGACATCAAGGCAGGGGTCGACAGGGGGAATTTCCGGGCAGATCTCTACTACCGCATCAGTGCGCTTACGCTGCATATCCCGCCGCTCAGGGAACGGCGGGATGATATTCCGCTGCTTGTAGATTTTTTTCTGAAGAACACTCCGGCGTTTCGCAGCAAGCAGTTCAGCAGTGACGCGCTTGAGATACTGGTAAAGTATGCATGGCCCGGGAATGTGCGGGAACTCCAGAACGTTCTGCACAGGGCTGCGCTCCTCTGCAAGGATGATGTGATAACACCCGCTGACCTGCCGTCCGATCTTTCCCTCTCTGTTTCGGCCCCGACCAGAAACCTTGAAGAAATGGAGAAAGGTCACATCATGGCTGTACTCAGGGAGGCCGGGGGCCACAAAGGCAGGGCTGCCGAGATGCTCGGGATCGATCCGAAGACACTCTACCGCAAACTGCAGTCCTATGGGATCAGCCGATGAACATTGGCCAGAAATTCACTCTCTGGGTATGCGTTGTTGTGGTTGTGATCGGTCTTGCAGCAGGGTTTGTCTTTTATAAGCTGGAGCTGCATAAAGAGATCGATCTGTACGAGTCGATGGGTCTGAAATTGGGCAATATCCTTGAAAAGAGCATTGTCTCCCATATGATGACCCGCCAGCGCAGCGCTATCCAGAGCATATTCAAGGATATCGAAGACGGTGAAACGATCACCGGCGTAATGCTAATTGACAGTAATCGCATTGTTCGCGCCGGAACAGATCAGACGCTGATAGGCAAGAGCATCTCTTCAGAGTTCCTGAAGTGTCACGGCTGCCATGAGGGCGGTCATGGCCCGAAATATTACCGTCTGAAGGATATCGCACGCTATGTTCAGCATGTCAGCAACGCACCTAAATGCCATGCATGCCATGACCCGAACCAGAAGTTCCTCGGAGCAATAATCATCGATTTTTCGGTTGGGGATGTTGAGAAGCATATTCGTCGTGAAATGCTCCTCGGATATCTGATCTTCATTCCGACACTGATTCTTATCGGCGCTGCAACGATCGTGCTCTCCAGGCAGCTTGTACACAAACCGATCGTTGCACTGACCGACAGCGTTCGAAACATGAGAGAGGGCAGTTACAGTGACAGCCTGGTTGTCAGGGGAAGCGATGAGATCGCGAAGTTCACCCAGGCCTTCAACGAAATGGGAGTAACGATCAGGGAGCGGGAGCACGAAAAGGATCTTCTGCTGAAACAGCTTTCCGACACCTTTGAGACATGGCAGAGTACCTTTGACAGCATCAATGATCTTATTGCCGTCTGTGATAATGACGGCTTCGTTGTTCTTGCGAACAGGGCTTATCAGGCCTATTTCGGTCTGACAGCAGCAGATCTTGCGCAGAAACATTGCATGAGCCTGATCGCCGGGCGGGACTGCGGCAATGGTGAATCTCCTGCCGGCGTGACGCTGAAGGACCGACGCGTGGCATCGGAGGAGATCGTCAACCTGAGGTCGGGGATCATTTTTCATGTCACGACCTATCCTTTCCGTTCAGCCGGCGTGGTTGACCCGGAGTTTATCATGGTGGCGCGCGACATTACGAGGCAGAAGAAGGCGGAATTGGCTTATATGGAGCAGTTCAAATTTCTCGGGACCATGATGGATACCATCCCCAGCCCTGTTTTTTATAAGGACACAGAGGGTAAGTATCTGGGCTGCAACAGGGCCTTTGAAGAGTTCATGGGCCGGGAAAAAAGTGATATTATCGGCAAAACAGTCTACGATATGGGCCCCCGGGAGATCGCAGACCGTTATTATGAGGCTGACAGACAGCTCTTCAGCAATCCCGGCACACAGTGCTACGAGTGGAAAGTGAAGAGAACTAACGGAGAGGTGCGGGAGGTCATCTTCAACAAGGCAACATTTTATGGGGCATCAGGCAACGTGGCCGGCCTGATCGGCATCATAACCGACATTACCGAACGAAAAAGAACCGAGATGGCGCTGATGGAGAGCGAGGCGACGTTCAGGGCGATCTTTGAGAACTCTCTTGATGCGATCCGTGTTGCAAGGAACGGACGTCATGATTATGCGAACCCTGCGTATCTTGAGCTTTTCGGATATGCAGCAGCAGCGGAGCTTGGCGGTCAGGCCGTGCTGGACATGATCTCGCCGTCCGAGCGCCCCCGCGTAGAAAAAATAATGCAGCAGCGGATCGGCGGAGAAGAAGCCCCGTCGATATATGCAACACGGGGTGTCCGGAGGGACGGTACAGAGTTTGATATGGAGGTGAGGGTATCCCTGTACAGGATCGCGGATGACATATTTACGGTAGCCAATATCCGCGACATCAGCGAGCGGAAAAAGCATGAAGAGATCATACAGCATAATTTCGATACGCAGAATGTTATCAATGCAATACTGAGGACGGGCCTTGGAAATATTTCGCTTGAAGAGATCCTGCAGGAAACCCTTGAGATCATACTTGCGCTTCCCTGGCTTTCGGTCGAGGCAAGGGGGAGCATTTTCCTGCTGGATGAGGAGCAGAAAGGTCTCGTGATGACGGCGAAAAAAGGACTTTCTGAATGTGTTGAAGATAACTGCGCAATGGTTCCGCCCGGGAAGTGCCTCTGCGGACTTGCTGCCATCAGCCAGAAGGTTGTATTTGCGGATTCGGTGGACGAACGCCATGAAATATGCCTGCACAACACAGCGCCGCACGGCCACTACTGCATCCCCATACTGTTCAGGGGCAGGACGCTCGGCGTGCTCAACCTTTATCTCAGACCCGGACATCAGAAAGATATCATGGAGGTCGAGTTTCTTGATGCGGTGGCCCAGACGCTTGCCGGGATCATCGTCCGCAAGCGCATTGAGCATGAACGCGAGCTGGCGATGAAGGACCTGGATGACGCCCTGTACCGGGTGCTGCGTGCCCAGAAGGAATGGGTATCTACCTTTGACAGTATTACGGATATGATCGCGCTTATCGACCGTGATTTCACGATAACCAGGGTCAATAAGGCCTTTGCACATCATTACGGCATGATTCCGCAGGAAGTGTTGGGCAGAAAATGTTATGAATTGGTTCACAGTCACGGGTCGCCGATTGCGACATGTCCGCATACGGAGACCATGCAGCAGCACCAAACGGCGACGACCGAGATCTACGACGATAAGACGCAGCGTATTTTCAGGACCACAACGTTTCCCTACTTCTCACCGCAGGGCGAGCTTGTGGGATCGATCCATGTTTCGCGCGACATTACCCGAGAACGGGAGAAGGAACTGCAGCTTGTCATGAACGAACGACTCGCTTCACTCGGTCAGATGGCATCGGGCATTGCCCATGAGATCAATAACCCTCTTGCTGCCATAGGGGGCTGTGCTGAGGGTCTTTTAAACCGGACCAAACAGGGACGGATCGACCCTGCCCTGTTCGAGAGTTACTTGAGCATTATTCAGGAAGAGGTGATGAGATGCAAGAACATTACCGGGGGCATGCTCTCGATCGTGCGTCCGGCCGCTTATGAAAAGCGTGTCCTGAATCTGAGCGAACTGCTGCGCAAGACCGTGGAACTTGTCAACTTTCAGGGCAGGCTCAGGAATGTTGATGTCAGAGAACACTATGCAGATGTGCTTTCAACGATCACGGGAAGCGAGGGTGAACTGAAGCAGGCGTTTCTTTCCATTATCACAAACGCCCTTGATGCCATGAGCGACAGCGGTGTCCTGACGATAGATACTTCCGGTAAGGACGATCAGGTCATTGTGAGCATAAGTGATACGGGAACCGGGATCCCTGCCGAACATCTCGGTCACATCTTTGACCCATTTTTTACCCTGAAGGCCGACAAGGGAGGCACAGGTCTCGGCCTTTCGATCGCGAACAAGATCATCTCAAATCACCATGGAGAGATCCGCGTACATTCAGATGAGGGGAAGGGAGCAACCTTTGTGATCACGTTCAGGCCTGAGACGGCCTGAACTGCATATTGCGGGAGGTCCATCCTCTCGGCAGGCTCCTGCAGCCTTGACGGAAACGGGTCGATATCATTACAATATCTGTCTATGAAAAGCTTTATTGCAGCCAACTGGAAGATGAACAAGACCATTGCAGAGACGAGGGAGTTTCTGCGTGATTTTATCCCTGCAGTGAAGGATGCGGTTGATGTCGATATCATAATCGCTCCGCCGTTCACCTCTCTGGCAGCTGCAGGCGAGGTTCTGAAAGGAACAAATGTCCAACTGGCATCCCAGGATATGTTCTGGGAGGAGAAGGGTGCATTCACCGGCGAGGTCTCTGCTGCCATGCTTCTTGAGGCAGGCTGCAGGCACGTCATCATCGGCCACTCCGAAAGACGTCAGTATTTCCATGAGGACGACGCTGTGGTCAATAAGAAAGTCCGGGCAGCAAAGAAGGCCGGGCTCGGTGTGATATTCTGCTGCGGCGAGTCTCTTGAAGAGCGTGAGGCGAACAAGACCTTTGATGTGATCGGCCGGGAGGTCGAAAA
This sequence comes from Nitrospirota bacterium, assembly GCA_016214855.1. NCBI lineage: Bacteria > Pseudomonadati > Nitrospirota > Nitrospirota bacterium. The sequence continues at coordinate 132,388 of JACRMT010000018.1, forward strand.
GGGGCTTGAGGGCGTTGATGCCGGGGACCTGGTTGTGGCGTATGAGCCCATCTGGGCGATCGGAACAGGCAAGACCGCATCTCCGGAGCAGGCCCAGGAGGTGCATGCCTTTATCAGAGACAGTCTCGGAAAATTATACGGCAGCGCAGCTGAAGGTATCCGCATTCTGTATGGGGGAAGCGTGACCCCGGAGAATGTCGGGTCCCTTATGGCATGCCAGGATGTTAATGGCGGCCTTGTCGGCGGCGCAAGTCTTAAACCTGACAGTTTTGCTAAATTAGTCTGTTATAAAAAGGAGAAGTAATGCTTTCAACATTGATTTTGATCGTGCATCTTATTGTCAGTCTGTTTCTTATCGTGATCGTGCTTATTCAGGGAGGCAAGGGATCTGAGATGGGGGCGGCTTTCGGCGGTTCAAGCCAGACGTTGTTTGGCGCGCGCGGAGCAGCGACCTTTTTCAGCAAGCTCACAACCGTTGCAGCTGTTGTGTTCATGATCTCATCCTTTCTTCTTGCTATTGTTCAGTCCAAGAGCGGCTCGATCATGAATGCTGTTCCTGCGGCTACACAGCAGCAAAAGGGCAGCATCCCTCAGGGGGGCACAGGCCCTGTGCAGGGTCAGCCTACTCAGCAGTCAGCTCCTGCAGCGCCTGCAAAATAGCACTATTCTGAAAGTTTGTCGAAGGGCATATCCCGGCATCTGATGATGCTGAATATGCCCTTTGTTATTTCAGGTCTTCTGAACTGCGAAAAGAGATGCGCTGTGGCTGTCAGGAGAGCGGTTTTGTCTTCAGGAATGAACCGAGGTCCTTGTCGATCCTGCGAATATGGTTTTTCAGCCAATCCACAAGAAGCTGATTTGTCGTAATGACCGTTGTAAGACCGATGCCGTCGGATTCGAGATGATCCTTCAGTTTTGAGAATTTCTCCAGAAATGCCAGATGCTCGGATTTGTGCTGCTGATAAGCAGGATACCTGAAATTGACCATATGTCTTTCTTCTTCGGCGAAGTGGGTTACGACATAATCCTCAAGAAATTTGATGACTGTCCTGACCTCCTCCTTGCCCTTTCCCTTATTGCAGGCTTCGAGTAGGTTGTTGATTCTTCCAAAAAGCTCCTGGTGTTGGGCATCGATACGGGGTAATCCGGTTGCCAAATCTTCTGACCATTGAATTGTCATAATGTCTCCTTTGAGCGGTTTAGTTGATATTCAGCAAAAACAAAACAGAAATTCTTAAGTTACTATCGGTTCAATTCGCCTACTTCTTCTCCTTTTCCTCATCATCGTCTTCCATCATCCTGTATTTGGGTCCCTCAGGGTCGTCATACTGGCCGCTCTTGACGGCCCAGATAAAGAAGAGCCAGGCTCCGATGCCGAGCACCAGTGAAAGAAAAATAAGAAAGATGATGGTCCACATCAGGCTGTTGCTCCTTTTTTTATCCTCAGCGAGTTGAGCACCACGAAAAGGGAACTTGCTGCCATGGCGCCTGCTGCAATGATCGGATGGAGCACGCCTGAGACGGCAAGGGGAATTGCCACAATGTTGTAAAAGAAGGCCCAGAAGATATTCTGTCTGATCACGCGGTATGCACGCAGGGACAGGTCCAGGAAATAGGCGATCGCAGTAAGATCGCTCCTGACCAGGACAGCGTCAGCGCTTTCCATCGCAATATCAGTTCCCTTGCCCATGGCAACGCCCACAAAGGCCTCGGTAAGGGCCGGCGCATCGTTGATGCCGTCGCCGACCATTAATATCCTTGATCCTTTCTGCTGAAGCCCTCTGATATAGTTCCTCTTGTCCTCAGGCGACATCTCGGGAACGACATCATCTATGCCTGCTGCCGAAGCAACCGCAGCAGCTGTGGTCCTGTTGTCTCCACTGACGACCGTAATGCGTTTTCCCCGCAAAAGGATCTCTCTGACCGCCCTGGCAGATTCTTCGCGCAGGCAGTCTGAAACCACAAAGATCCCTCTGATCAGGCCATCCCATCCCATATAGATGACCGTGTCACCGGCCTGCTCATGGGGAAGGGTGAAATCCTTTATTTGTGGTGAAAGGGCAGGTGCGGTCAGGGCATGGTCTCTCATACATGCTTCGTTGCCGATAACGATGACCTTGTTCTCAATAACGCCTTTGATCCCGCGGCCCGGCATGACCAGAAAATCTCTGACCAACAGGAAATCTCCCTGCCATGCGCCGGCAATTGACCGGCCAATGCTGTGCTCCGAAAGGTTCTCAAGAGAGGCCGCAAGCCTCTGCAGATGCTGTCCATCCATGTTTTGGTCAAGGAGAATGGTATTTTTGAGGGATGGCCTTCCTTCTGTTATGGTGCCGGTCTTGTCAAATACCACACGGTCAATTCTGCTGGTGTTCTCTATCACCTCACCGCCTTTGATGAGGATGCCGCGGGACGATGCCATGGTTGTAAAGACCAGCACTGCAAGCGGTGTTGCAAGACCGAGACTGCATGGACAGGCTATGACCAGAACGGATACTCCGGTCATGAGTGCATCATTCATCGATGCTCCCCTGAGAATATACCCGGCAGTTGTCAGAGCAGAAGTGACCAGAATGGCAGGCACGAAATATCCGACAATCCTGTCTGCCAGTATCTGGAGGCGGGGTTTCCCGGCCTGTGCATCTTCGACTGCCCTGATAATGCCCGCAAGGATAGTCTCTTTCCCTGTTCGTGTCACTTCAAATATAAATGTCCCGAAAAGGTTTACGCTGCCGCCTGTCACCTCACTGCCCACCGTCTTTCTGACCGGCATCGATTCACCGGTGAGGATCGACTCATCCGCTTCAGACTCGCCGCAGGCGACCCGGCCGTCTGCAGGGATCCTTTCACCCGGCAGCACCTTTATGAGATCACCCTTCCGGAGAGATGCAAGCGGTACCAGGGCGGTATCTTCCGTGCTCAGGTCCTTATTGCTGTCCCGGGATCGCTGAACGACCCTGGCTTCCCTGGGAGCAAGCTCGGAGAGCCTCTCGATCGCTTCGGACGCTTTGCCCTTTGCGGTGGATTCGATATAACGGCCGAGGAGGATGAGGGTTATGATCATGGCAGAGGTATCAAAATAGACCGTGCCGCCAATGAACATCTGATACACGCTGTAGATAAAAGCAGAGCCGGCCCCTATCGAGATGAGAGAGTCCATGGTGAAATGAAGGTGCCGAAGGCCGGAGATAGTGCTCCGTATGAACGGCATTCCCGAATACGCTATCACCGGTATGGTCAGGGCCATGGCTATGAACTCAAAAATGCTCTTCGTCCCCGGATCAATGCCCTGAAAATAGCCGGCATAGAGCGCAATGCTGTAAATCATGAGCTGAGAGGAAAGGAATGCCGCAGTGCCGAAGCGCACCAGGAGATCGCGCGACTCTGCCCTTCGGGCCGCGTATTGTTCAGATTCCCGGTATGGCCGGGGAGTATATCCTATGGCCTGGATCCTTTTCAGGATCTTCTCCAGGCTGATCAGGGAAGGGTTCCATCGTATCTTTGCGCGGTGCGTAGCGAAATTTATACGAGCAGAGGTGACGCCTTCGGTTCGCAAAAGAAACTTCTCGTTAAGCCAGACACAGGAAGCGCAGCGTATGCCGTCGATGAAGATATCGATCTCCCTGCCCTGTTCGGTCGACTGCTCATCCTCGCTGAAGGCTTTAAAATCGAGTTCCTTTTGGGGATTGACCGGCGTCCCGGGAGCATCCCAGTGTCTTTTGTCGTAGAAATCGGTCAGGCCTTCGCTCCTGATCAGAAAATAGACCCCTCTGCATCCATGGCAGCAGAAGACATGTCCGTTGTTGTCCACTTCCTCACGGATCGCATCCCGCTCCGGAAAGCTCAGAAGGCAGTGGTCACAGGTGAGGGTTGCCATATCAGTTGCTGAAGGAGCGATAGACCAGTATTGCCCCGATGATGATCATAAAAAGGGATGATATCCGATAAAACCGTTTTCGTATCCAGTCGCTCTTAAGCGCCGAGATCCGACCGATCAGGAAAAGGGCCGGAGCTGTTCCGATGCCGAAAAGAAACAGCATGAGCATGCCTTTAAGAAAGCCCTCTGCCTGACTGCCGGCGCCGGCGCCGGCGCCGGCTGCAGCAATATAGGCAGTATAGAGCAGGCCGCAGGGAATGAACCCTGTTGCCATGCCTATGGCATAGAAGGAACCGGAAGTGTGTGTCTCAGAGATGAACGATATCATGCGGTTGACCGCTGAGGCCAATACCTCAGAAAAAGTGTTCTGCCCTGATACGCTCTCCCTGCTTCTGCCAAAGGAAAACCACCCCGATGTCGATAGTCCCATGATGATCATCAGCGCTCCGATGCCTGCCATGGTAATGTTCTGAAACTTTTCGATCGACTGAACAACGCCTGCGAACGATCCGGTCAGACCCATTATGCCGCCGATGATGCTGTAGGTCGTTATTCTGCCGATGTTATAAAAAAGATGGGGGAGAGACGCATGCCCCCGGGACGCGTGGGGACCTGTCCTGAGATTCAGGGAGTAGGTCGCCACGATCGGGCCGCACATGCCGCTGCAGTGGCCGAGCCCGCCTAACAGGCCCGAGCTGAACATCAGCAGATAGATCGAATCACCGGTTAACATTGAAGGTATAGGAAACCTTGCCGGTTCCCGGGATGCTGACTTCTGCGCGCCAGAGTTTCGCGCCGCTCGGACAGCGGGGAATGATCCCTTTTCCTCTATAGGTCCCGTCGGAGGTCTTTTTCAGAACAACCTCGTTCCTGCCCATGTACATGCCGGGCATCGAAAGATCGAGCAGAAGGGCTGGTGCAGCATCCCTGCCTGTTGCCCGGATCGCAAAGGTCAGTTCTTTCATCATCCTCACCGGCCGCGGCGAGATCTCGAATGCGACCTGCCTGCCTGCTGCAGTGACTGTGCAGGGCCCCTGATCGATCAGGCAGTCGGCGTTTTCAGCTCCCTGAGCCGGGGCATGAGTACTTAGCAACAGGGCAGACAGAAGAACAAGCGCTAAAAAAGTCCTGATCCCAAGTGTCTCATAATTGACACTACATTTATTGATAAAATCCCTCCTGACCTCTCCCCATCCGGGGACAGGCCTTTGGCAAAGGGAGGAATTAGTGCCCCCTCTTTGGCAAAGAGGGGCGAGGGGAGATTTGTCAAGCGTAAATACTTTTCCGATTTTCATTTAAGATTAACCCGCTCTGCAAAAAGCGTTTTTTCGAATGTGACGGTTCTGGCTTTGTCGGAAACCAGTATCTTTGCATCCCAGTATCCGTAAAGTGGCAGTTCAGCGGTTATGCGGAACTGTCCTTTCTCTGCTTCTGCCTTATAGGTCTTATCGTAGGACGGGGTAGAAGGTCTGCTCACGATGACGCTGACCTCTGCATCTGTTGCCGGTCTGCCGTTTCTGTCAAGCACGGATATCAGGATATTATTCTTGCCCGTAGCAAGATCCTTGTTAAGGATCTCCACCTGCCAGCCTGAAGCCTCTTTTTCATGATGGACTGCATCATAGGACAGGCCTCGTTCATAAGGTTTGTCCACAACCGTGCCGTCGAATGTCCTGGTGCCGACAACTACGGCGCCGATCACAGCGCCGATGCCGATAATTGAGACGATAATTATCAGGAATTTCATTTAGCCTCCGAAGGTGCCATGATGCTGACCGTTCTGACGACCTTCACGGAAAAAGGCTGAGCCGCCTCAAGGGTCAGTTCAGCAGAGCCGCGATCTTTTTCCGATAGAAAGAGATAGATTGATACCCTTCTGTACTCCCCTGCTTTGAGCGCGATCCTTTCCGGCAGGACCTTCAGCGCTCTGCCTTCAAGGCTCGCCGAGGTCATGAGATCCATATCGCGTTTGCTCCTGTTCTCTGCGGCGAGGGTAAAGGAGTTGAGCAGCTCCCCTCCTTCGGTTATGCGGGGTCTCATATCGTAATTAGGCATGACCGTCAGATCGAGGGGGTTTCTGGTGAACGAGAGATAAAGAATAAAGAGCAAGAAGAGAAGCGTTATGCCGCCTATGAGCAGAACGTTCGTCCGCAGGAGGTTTCGTCTGTCGCCGGGCCTGCCGAAAAAATAGCCGATCAATCCGGGTTTCTGTTTCTTTTCCAGCTTCTCCGCACAGGTGTCAAGGCACTCTGCGCAGTTGATGCAGGCGTTGTCCAATCCTTTGCGGATATCGATATGAACGGGACAAATGTTGACGCAGGCCCTGCAGTCCATGCATTCCTCTTTTCTTCTGTCATCAAAGGCGATGACCATGGTGCTTCTGTCGAAGAGCGCTCCCTGAAGCTTTGCGTACGGACATACGGTCGCACACCAGGTATGACGCAGAAAAGCGTAATCAAGGAAGAGGATGATGCTCAGGGAGATCCAGAAGCCCCAGATGACCGGTCCGAGACTGCCTGCCAGCAATGCCGGTATGAACTCATAGGGAGAGACAAAATACCAGATCAGGCTGGCGGCGACCACAATGCAGGCAGCGGCGGTGAGGGCATAGGCCGCAATTTGTTGTCCCCGTCCTTGAAAACGGGCCCGGTCCAGAAACCCTGTGATGTCGATGATCACGGTCTGCGGGCAGAGCCACCCGCACCAGATGCGGCCGAAGAGCAGGGTGACAAGGATGATGAGGAAGGTGAGGAAGAAGAGCCCCATCAGGACGATGAAGAACTCGTCCATCCAGAGGCTCACGCCGAACAGGTGCAGCTTCAGTGACGGGATATCAAAGCGGAGAGCGCTCTCCCCGTTGATCCTGAGAAAGGGGATCCCCAGGATGACCAGGGCCTGCACAGCTTCTGCGATGCGGCGCCAGGGCTGGATACTCCTAATCGTCATCTTCGAACATCTTGTACTTCGGGTCCTCCACTTTCTTGTGCCTCTTTTTCGAGTAATAGAAGGCAATGATAACGGCAAACAGAACAACGAGCGTCAGGCCGAAGATAAAATAGGCAATGCCCTGTGCATCCATTATTTTTTGTTTCCCCGCATCATCAGATACAGAACAACGATGGCAGCTGTCGGAATTACGGTAAATGCTATAGTCGCAATGATCGAAATATCCATAATATCTCCTTGTCTTTCAGTATTGAGCTATAAAATCTCCCCCAACCCCTCTTTGTCAAAGAGGGGCTTATTACCTCCCTTTAGCAAAGGGAGGTTGGGAGGGATTTGTTAATCCAATATCAATTTCCTAAAAAGTTCTTGCTATTTTTTACCGATTCCTCATAGGCCTTTGACTGGGTCCATCCGCTGATGGAGGGCGAATACATCGCAAAATAATAGATGCCCCAGAGGATCAGGCCCCAGAAGAGGATCAGCCAGCCGACAGGAAGTTTTCCGGCCGTCTCCTTTGCTTCAAAATCTTCTATGTTGGTATCGTCAAAATCTTCTGCCATGGCTTCCTCCTGTTAGTGTTTCTGCTGCTCATGCCGTATGTATGATACCAGCGACCAGATCTTGTTCTTGTCCATCTGTGCGCCGTACGGCGGCATGCCGTTGTTTGTGCCGTCCGAGATGATGGCATAGATCCGGCCATCACTGATATCTCCATCCTTGCCGAGCCATGTCTTATCCAGCAGACTCGGTCCTATGCCGCCCTTGCCGTCATCACCGTGGCAAGCCTCGCAGTTTTCCTTATAGATATGCTCGCCGAGTTCATGGGCCTTTGGATCGCCGGCCAGGGGATTCTTCTCGTCAGTGGCAGAAACGGTCTGTGCCTGCTTCCTGGCAACAGCCGTGCCGATGACCTGCATATATGCGACCAGGGCATCGAGCTCGGTCTTTGACGAAAGTGCTGCTATCTCCTCTTTCGTGAATGGAAAACTATTGGCCTTCATATGGGCCTCGATGTCTGCAGGGTCGAGCTTGCCTTCTTTCAGCCATCCATATTTCGGCATGTTGGACTTCGCAAAGAATGCCTGAGGATTATCGAAGTGGTTATAGTGCCATGTATCAGGATATTTGCCTCCTATGCGGGCAAGGTCAGGACCGGTCCTCTTCGAACCCCAGAGAAACGGCCGGTCGTACGCGAACTCACCTGCCTTGGAGTAATCGCCATACCTCATCACCTCGGTCTTCAGCGGCCGGACAGTCTGGGTATGACAGTTATTGCAGCCTTCACGCTGATAGATGTCTTTGCCGGCCAGCTGAAGCGCCGTATAAGGTTTCAGGTTTTCGAGCTTCGGATGCATTCCCTCTGTGAACATCGGGAAAAAGACGGTCGCGATCGTGCCGATAAGGATAACGACTGCAGCGACTATGGCGAACATGATCGGTTTTCTGTAGATTTCACCAGCCATGGTCCACCCCCTATGCCCGCGATGCCGCAAGTGCCTTGCCCTTGCGCATCGTCATGTAGATGTTATAGATAAAGAAGAGCATGCCGACCGTGAAGATAAGGCCGGCCACGGTCCTGAGCTGCCAGAAGGGATAGTTCTTTACGAGCCCTTCCATGAAGGTGTATTTGAGGCTTCCGTCAGCGTTCGTTGCTTTCCAGAGCGCGCCCTGCTGAATGCCGGTGATCCACATGGTGACCGAGAACATGACCTGGCCGATCAGTACGAGCCAGAAATGGGTGTTTGCAACCTTTATGCTGTAGATCTCGGTGTTGTAGATCTTCGGGATGATGTAATAGATGGAAGCTGCGGTCGTCATCGTGACCCATCCCATGGTGCCCATATGCACATGTCCGGGAACCCAGTCAGTGTAATGGATGAGGGAGCTCACGACCCTGATCGCCTGGGTAGGACCCTGCACGGTCTGCAGACCGTAGAAGGTGATCCCCATGATGAAGAACTTGGTGAGATAGTTGGTCTGCATCTTGGACCAGTCAGACCCCACCGTGTAGTACCCGTTTACAACCGACCCCCATGACGGCGCAATAAGGAAAAGTGTGAATACGATACCAAGGGTCTGAATCCAGTCAGGGAGCGGTGTATAGACCAGGTGATGCGCGCCTGTCCAGAGATAGGCAAAGACCAGAGACCAGAAGGCGATGATCGAGAGCCTGTGGCTGAAGATCGGCAGCCCTGTTGATTTCGGCAGGAAATAGTAGAACATGGCCAGGATCGGCGTGGTGAAGATGAAGCCGACGGCATTGTGGCCGTACCACCATTCCACGTTGGCGCTGTTCACTCCGGCATAGAGATGATAGGACTTGAAGAGCCCTGCAGGGATCGAGAGGTTGTTCACAATATAGAGCACGGCAACGGCAACGACCGTTGCGATGATGTACCAGAGCGAGATGTACATCTGCTCCTCTTTCCTCTTGATGATCGTGCCGAAGACGTTGACCGCGAAGATGACCCAGAGGATCACGACCCCGATATCAAGGGGCCATTCGAGTTCGGCGTATTCAAGGGACTGGTTCATGCCCATGAAGAGGCTGACCGCTGCAAGAGTGATCGCTGCATTGAACAGATAGAGGTGGAAGCGTGCAAGCTTCGGGAAGAGCAGAGGCCTCTTTGCAAGCCTCATAACAATGTAATAGGAAATGCCGAAGATCGCCCCAATGCCGAGCCCGAATGCGAGCCCATTGGTGTGTACTACCCTCAACCTTCCATACGTGAAAAAGGGCGGTATATTCAGTTCGGGCTTCCACAACTGGATAGATATCCAGAGCCCGATGAGAATACCGACCACACCCCAGAAGATCGAGGAGACGATAAATCCTTTTACCGTCTGGTGGTCATACTGATAGTCGCTCATACCGGAACTCCTCCTTTAGAATAAATTCTGCAAAAGCCTCAAAGAAGCTTTATGATTCCCTGGATCTCTTCGTTGCCTCTGCAATGTCTGCAAAGTTATGTTTCTTCATCAGTTCATTGACCTCAGCCCTGAGCGTTACCCATACCGTATGCACCCCGCAGGTGCCGCTGAAACTGCAGACGCTGCTGTCCACGGCGCAGGCGTTCAGGGCAACCACGCCTTCGATCGCCTCTATCACGTCGAGCAGGTTAATATCCCTCGGCTCTCTGCTCAGCTGGAACCCGCCCTTGACGCCTCTGAAGGATCTGACCACATCGGCCTTTACCAGTTTCTGGAGTATCTTGGCAAGAAAGCTTTTTGGCGTTGCCATTTCTCGAGAGATCTCATCGACCATAACGACCTTGTCCGGCTGACCTGAGAGATAGAGAACACAGCGCATTGCATAATCTGTCTCACGCGTTATCTGCATTTTTTATCCTTCATCCGTATTTTAGGACTTATCCACTCTTGATTAGCTAACCCCATACTATCAAATTGAGATTATTAAGCAAGATGAAAATAAGTTAATATAAGATTAAATTACTCTTGATTAAAATTCTTGTCAAGTATAAAATGAAGATATGAGAGGTCCTGATTTTAAAGAGAGGGTGGCTCAGCTTTTTAGTGCTAAATAAAATAAGTAAAAACAATAGGATAGCTTCTGTAGCGCATCATTGTGATGAGTTTCATAAAGCGCTTAGCTTCCAGTTCGTAATATGATAGGATGAAACTGAAAGGAGTGACTGAGATGAAAGAGCATAAGGATAAAGAGGAAACCTTTCTTGAGCTGGAAGAGATTCCGCAGTCTGTTACCTGCCCTCAATGCGGCGGCGGGATAGGTCTTTGGACCGGTTCCATATTGACGATATGCTGGTTCTGCGGTTTTCATGTCTTCAAGAAAGAGACGATCATAAATTAGCGTTTCAGCTTAGGGTCATTGACCCGAAATAGTTAACTGAATTAAAAATGGAGGAAAGAAGATGAGCGAACATTATGGCATTAAAGTCGGAGAGCCGGTACCGGATTTCAAGATCGACACGTATGAACCGTCAAAGGGAGATTTCGGATCGATCAGCCTTGCAGAACTGAAGGCGGGCAAAAAGTGGACAGTGCTGTTCTTCTATCCGGCCGATTTCACCTTTGTCTGAGCAACAGAATTCGCTGCTCTGGCAGAGCAGCACGAGAATTTCAAGGCACTGGGTGCAGAACTCATTACGGTCAGCACAGATACCAAATTCGTCCATCTTGCCTGGAGGCAGGATGAGAAGATGCTCGAGAAGGTGAAATATACCATGGGCTCTGATCCGAATGCGCGGCTATCGAAACTCTTCGGCGTTTATGACAAAGAGGCTGGACTTGATCTGCGCGGCACATTCATCATCAATCCTGCTGGCACCCTTATGAGCACAGAGGTGAACTTTTTCAATCTCGGAAGAAATGTTGAGGAGCTCCTCAGAAAAGTGAAGGCCAACATCTATCTCGACGCTCACCAGAATGAAGGCTGCCCTGCAAAATGGCAGAAAGACGGCGACAAAACCCTTAAGCCTTCTGCCCAGCTGGTCGGCAAGGTATTCGAAGCCCTCAAATAATGGTAAAATATTCCTAAAACAGGAGGGCTCCTACTATGGCTAAATTACCGGATCAGTTCGTCAGCATCAGAAAGAGGTTTGAGAAGTTCTTTAAGGCTGTTGAGAATGTTGGAAAAGAGGCAAAGGCAGCAGGCCCGCTGAACAAGAAGACCGCACATCTGATACAGCTTGCGGCAGCAGCGGCGAGCCGTTCTGAGGGCGCTGTGCATTCACATACCAGAAGAGCGCTTGAGGCCGGTGCAAAACCTGCAGAGGTTTATCATGCGATCATCCTGCTGACCAGCACGATCGGTTTTCCAACAGTCTCCGCTGCACTCTGCTGGGCGGATGATGTTATCAGCGAGAAGGCAAAGAAGAAGTAGGAAATATTGTTCTGAGTAACAGAGGGGAGGTGGACAGGAAGCTGTTTACCTCCTTTTTTTGAGCCTACTTGCGGTGAGGTTACGCTTCTGACCAGGAGATGAGGGGGCGGGTTCCTTCGCCAGCCCCTTTCGAACGACTCGTCAGGCGCTCTTTTGGTGCTGTGATGTGTACCAATCAACGAGTTGACGAATCATTTTTTGATATGACGTATGATTTTTTTTAGCCTCTTTCTTGAAGAATTCAATGCTTGATTTCTTCAGCGCGAGGGTTACTTTGACATTGTCCTCTTTAAGGACCAATTGGTCCGGCGGCGGCAGGAAATCGCTTATGACCTTCAATTTCCCCATTGGTTCGTCAGTGTATCTAATTTTGCTCTTCATATATCTTCCTTCCTTTCCTCCAGAATCCCGCGCCATAAATGCGAATGACACTTGCACGATAGGTAAACCTAACGGTCATAATCCCATCGCCGACACGACCAATACAATAGTATCGATCTTCTGTATTACTGTGCTCCACATCTTCGGCAATGATGCGGTGCGGATCAAGAAAAGCGTGCTGCGCAAGGGAAAAGGGAACGTTGTGCTTGGCGCGGTTTTCCTGATCCTTTTGCTTGTCCCATTCAAATTGGACTTTTTTCATTGATCATACGTTACCACAGGTTGGACTTATTAGCAATATATAAGTATGGTTAATTGTATGGTTCTATGCTGGCGGGGGTAACGTTCCCTGCTAAAACTTATTGGAGGGATCAACTTTGTCCCAGGTCAAGGGCTGACCCCAGTGGCTTGAACTATCAAGTCATCTGCGGAATGTCAATAAGCAAGTCTGACCCCATAGGCTTACCGCATGATGGGTGGTGTGGGGAGGGACGGCTAACTACCGTCCCTTACCCGATTCGGCGTCAGTTTTCTTTAGCCATTCGAGAGCATGCGCAACAGATTCGCGGACACATTGATCTGTATCCGTTGAGAGATCATGAAGGACTTCGGAAGCCTCAGGTCGATACTGATTAATTATGCCGTTGATGCACGCTATGCGTGTCTGATGAAAAAGCTCTTGCCGACGTGCGCCTTTGAATAGGTATTGTCGTGTATTTGGATTTTTCAGATGAGCTAAGATCACACCGGCTTTCCATGATATTTCACCACCGCCCGTTGAAAGGAGCCAATTGCCGAGTAAATCTACGAATGCCTGTTCTGCAGGCCAAAGATCTTCTCTGTCCATCAAGAGACTCCCTAAAGCATACATATAATCAGCTAACCACGACGTATCAGCGGGAGTTGACTTGGCAATCTCTTTTATAAGTGGTTCAATGAAAGTCTCCGAGTTTATATTCTCTAATAAGGCAGTAAACCTGTTTGTGTTCTCAATCGTTTGGGGATTTTCAATTAGTTCGGTCAGTTTTGATGTCAGGCCATCGTCATCTGTCTCAAGCATAACTGTGTAGAGAAAAGACAATGCCTCATTTCTCTTTTCGTCAGATGATAGCTCTTCAATTAGATTCTCAATTTTCATTTATTTCTCCGCAGAACGATGGCTCACTTGCCGGGCCACAGACCTGAAACGAAAACCAAAAAGCGGTTATTCCCGGTCAAGTGGAGCCTTTTGTTATCTTTTGATTTATTATTTTTAGCGCTATGTAGACCAGTAATCCCAGAGCCAAGGAATTCAGGAAGTTTGCAATGTAGTCTATAAATTGTCCCTGAGTTCGGAATTGGTCTCGGCTGATCTCCTTAGTAATGACTTTGTTCATCTGATTTTGTCTTATTTCTTTTAGTAACGGATTGATTAACGGTTTTGCTGGTAGGGATATTATCAGTTCTGGAATTTGCCATTTGGCTTTTATTTCGTCACTCTTGCTTTTCATGTTTTGCAATATTCTGGTTGCTTCTTCTTCTGACTTTGCTTTGTCGCTGGCAGCCGACAAACCGCCTACGACTACCTGCCCGATTTCAGTACCGATTTGAACAGCGATATAGTGACCAATAACCGATGCAAGGACGAAATGGATAATTGAGACAGAGAGCGCAATGGTTATTATTTTCTTATTTGTCATTTATTTATTTTGTGAAGATAACGTGCTGATCACCGGCGGCGTAAGCCGTCCGGTGGATTAGTTGGTTATACGGTCCTTTAATCCAATCTTAGAAATACCGGTGTTGTACCGTTGCTTCTTATGTCCCAGTATTCTGGATGCATAGGGACCATAACTCCGTTGTCGTTCTTGAAGTCAAAGATTTCTTTCTCTATAGTTGCGAGATGTTTCAAGTTCCGTTGGGCGAGTTTCTTGAAATCGATTTTTGCGACCGTTGGGTTCATGTGGTGTATGTCATTACGATAACTCTTCCAAATCTTCATTGAAGCCTCTCCACAAGCACCAGAGATGATATTCTTTTCCTTCAATTCGCTAATGAGTTGTTCCACAGTTTTGGCTGTACCATCAGGTTGGTTTCTTTCGATACCTTTTCTTTCAGCCACGAACTTCATGATGCCTTCGTTGATGGCATGGCTCATCATTACCGCTCCAATGAAATAGCCGTCGCGGTAAAGGTAAATGCATTCAGACGAGGCTGGAGCAAAATAATGCTCTCCGATAATACCCTGATGTTCGATCTCCAGATATCTTTCTATCTTGTCTTCCATAAAGCTCTGACAGTGAGATTCAATACTTTCCTTAACTGCGATCCTCTTCATAATTTTTGAGGTTTCCATATTCTTCCTCGTATAACGCGCGGGTGAGACGCGCGTACTTTGCGCGTCGGACTCGACCCGCTCGTTGGTTCGTATTATTCAGTTTTTAATTAAGAGGCTTCCAGGTTACGATATTATCTTTCGTTTCGCTGATTTCTGCTTTCATACCAGCGGCCCCAAAAAGATCGCCATATAGTTTCTGGTCTTCGGGCACTCCTGCATCACCAGGTTGAATTAATTTTCTATTCATTACAAATAAACCTGCACTTGTTATCCGTTCTTCAACAATATAGCCGCTCCCAGCATTTGAATGAGCATATGTAGTTATCGTACCTTCACCCTTTATTGTTTTCTTCAGATTGATTGCTAAAGGGTGCGCAAAAAAAGCGCCAATTTCTCTGTAAGTCCCATCAGCCTTTCCAAGATATAGAAAAAAGTGACCACCAGCATTTCCGAACATACTCGTATCATAAGAAAGTGCAACGTCGTCGATGCCATCATTATTAAAATCTGCGACGAGCCTATATCTTTCCCGTGATCGCCCGGGTTCTTCGGGTATCTTCTCTAAAGGAATCAGAGACGGATCTTTTAAGAGAATATAATCTTCTTTGAAGTGATTGGTTCGCACCGATAGTGACCAACTTTCAAAAAGATCAATACGTTGATCATATGCATCTTTAATGCAGTCAGAAATAGTTTTTGAATTTGCACACGTGGCGTCACGACTTTTCAGCCATGCCCTTTGGTCATCCTTAAATTGATTTACTTCAGATTTTGGGATGCTCGAAAAGAGCTTCTGGTAATGAAAATTTAGACGTTTATCAAGGGCAGCCAGTGACGAGTTGCTGCAAATGGTCTTCTCTGCTTTCGATTTTGCTTTGTTACAGTCAAAACCCGCTTCGTATTGTTTCTCAGAAGAGATAGAGATGGTGGCGGATAACGCGACTATGGTAATCACGGAGATTATTATCCTTATCACATTACGTTCTATCATGGATTGCCTTTCATCCAAAATTAACGCGCGGCTGACCCGCCGGGCGAAGCCTGGACGGAGTCGAGCCGCTGGTTGGAACTTCGATTTTTTATTGCAGCCGATTGAAGTTTGTAGGCTGAACCTGTATTTCCTATTTGGCAACAGTTTTCGATGGAACGGGCTTACGATGCTCGAAAGAAACCAGTTTTTTGCCAGATGCAGCTTGTCTCCGCAGAATGTCTTGAAATATCGCGTCCGCGTTGTGACCGAACTGATTGGCGTATTGTTCTCTCAATGAGCGCGTCTCTTTGACAATAGGGTCTTGCCACATAGCCTAAACCTCCTCCGTTAGTTCTTGCGGTGTGCAGATGATGGGCGGCTCGTAACCAAGTGCCCGGCAGGTGGCCTCAATTTTAGGCCGTGTATGAGCGTTAGCAATATGAGTGCAATTCCAGGTGAGCATATATTCGATGCCGTTCACGGTCGCAATAGCCACATGATAAGCGTCAATTTCGGCGTTTGCTGGCAGAGCGTTCCGACGGATGAGTTCTTGGCCCAGTACCCGAACCTCCTCTGTTGCTTGTAGCTCCATGATGTCGGCGATTGACTCAAGACGTCTCTTTACCGCGTCAGGATGCCCAAGACTGGCCTCAGCAACGACAAACTCCGATATGAACAAATCGAAGTTGAGCCGCTGCGTCTCCCACCACTCGATGGTGACGTTCTGGTTGGCCATTGCACGGATGTCGTTGGTTGGGCGTGCCGTGAGATAACTTATAACCGAAGTTTCGATATAAACCTTAGCTTTCAAAATGCCTCCTGCTATTTCTCGTATAACGGTTCAGGCCTCGATGCCATTATCAGTTTATTTCTTTGATTTCGTAGCCTAATTTCATGGCGTGAGCAAGAAACTTCTCAATATTTCCCTTCCCCCACTGATTAGAAATTGCATACAGCGATGAATCAGAAAATTGAATAATCTCATCTTCGCCCAGAAAGTGCCTGTCTATGCCCTGTCTTTCATAAGTTGCTTTTGCTTCCGATATTGGAACAAACATTCCACCGCTGCGCGTTTCTTGCGGAAAAGCCTGCAACAACTCGGAAAAGGTATCTGGAGTATGTTTTGAAATCCAATCTCTTATTACCGCAAGAACGATTTTTCTCTTGTTGTATTCTAACCCATTGAATAAATAATGTGTATGATCTTTTGATGATTTTTTTGCTTCTCTTCTTCCTTCAGATTGTTGCTTTATCTTAATTTGATAACTCTCTGCTTCAGGAAGCGGTATAATCTGTTGAGCATCGACCAAAATTTTATCCTGATATTTGTATGGAATGAGACGAACACAACGAATATCAAGACTCCGCTCATTTAGCCACATTACCGACGTTGTAAGCTCTTTTGAGAAATTGGCCGAAACAAGAACGATACGAACGTCCGATGCAAAATCATCTTCTTGTGGCTCTTCCCACCCTAAGAAATCAAGTAGTGCGGTTTCTGCATTCGTCTCGTTGCTGACAGAATCCAAATATTTTTGATAAATTTCAGTTGCTCTAACGAACGTCAGTGTAGAAACCATTGCAGCATAACGTAACGCCTGTAACTCCATAAACTCGCCGGTATCTGTACGTTTCAGTTCGATTACGACCAAGTTGGCTTCTTTATCGACTGCAAGTAAGTCAATTCTGCGCTGGCTTTCCGACCATTCTGAGAACTCCTCTGATATAACAAGGCAGTTCGGTGCAACGATATCAATTTGTGTTTTAAGCGCAACTTGTAGATGCTGCCTTTCTAAAATGCCTTCACTATTGAAATTCGTTTCACCTATTTTCTGAAATGCCTTATTCTCGAAGCTATAAATTGCCATATAGTCTCCTGTATCTATCTCAAGTCAACGAAAAACATAACCCGCGCGGGCCGTAAAGCCTGAGCAAAAACCAAACCGGCGTTAACCCCGCGTCGGTGTTGATGTGCTTGTTGTACGTTTTTTTTATTTATTTTTTATTAATCTTTAACATTTGGAGGAAAAAATAAAATGACCCCTTTAGAAAAATCTGCAATAGTAACAAAAGTCGTCACTGTTTTTGACCAAGCCAAAGGTATGTCGCCTGACGACAAGATGTATATCCTTATGGCTGTCATCGAAACTTTAGGACAACCAGAGGACAGTTGGCGCGTCAGCGTAATGCCGTTAGATAAGTGATGTGTTATTCCTTTTTCATTTCAAAAATTCTAAAGGCATCACGTGGGTCAATGGGAACTGATTGTTTTTTGGGCATTTTAAGATTGAGATGCTTCATAATGAACGCGATTTGTTCTTCAAGAGTTTTTACTTTTTCGGAAAGTTCTTCGATTTTCTTTGGATCAGTCATTGGTGAATTCTCCTTTTTGGGTAATAAGTTTTTGTCCATTCAGTCTTTCTTTGTCTCTACGGCATTACGGATAGCGATAAGATTTTCGGCGATGGATACGACAACCAAAAGAAAAACGAAGCCAAATAAACCTTGTAAGCCTACGGCGAAACTAAGACCTAGCAATAAAGTATTATCGCCACTGCCAGATTTATCCCAAAGAATGAAAGCCCCAATAACACCTGCAATTAAATTAACCCAGGCTAAAATAGCCAAGACTTCGATTGCGAATACTTGGGTCTTTTTCTTGATATCTTCTTTGGGTGATGCATTTTCCATTATTGCCTCCGGCTTTATTGGGTTTTATTTATTTTGCTCGTACAACGCCAAGGGTAACCAGCGGCGGCCACTGAACTTGCCGACGAGCAACGCTGATCCCCGCCGTCTGGTTGACCCGCTTGATACTCATTAAGGCCCCCCTGAACCAGACCCGAAACAGGTATGATTCAGGGACCCAAAACCTTTTCCCACAGGAGGCCTTAAATGAGATTTTACACCACACAGCACAAATTTTACTGCGGTATCGATCTGCACGCA